>JAEZJB010000443.1 GCA_023415845.1 Chloroflexota bacterium
GACATTCTCACGGTGGACGACCTGCCGGACTGGTTGAAGGCGGTGGCCGGACGGCAGGACGTCACCTCGCACGACGTTCGCGTCGGGCCTGAGGCTGAATCCGTCGTCATGCCTGCAGAGGCAAAGGACGGCGGTTCGGTACAGGCATCTCCGATCGCGCTCGATCTGGGTGACGAGCGTAGTATCGAGCATCCATGGTGGGCGAGCGATCGGGTGATGGCCGGATTGATGATCGCCGTGATCGTGACGCTCGTGTTCGTCCTGATTATGGCCCTGACCTAGACGGTCGGCTCACTGCCAGGTGAGGCGGAGTCAAGCAGGGTGGCAAGCGCCGCGGGATCGAAGACTGGCGGCAGGCAGGCCATGCCCTGGCAGAGGAACGCAGCACCGGTGGCATCTCCTGGCAGCGTGGGGTTCGCAAGGAGCGGCCAGGCGGCAGGGTCAAAGCTGGACGATGCCCAACCGACGGAGAGGAACGGCTCGAACCGCTCGAACACCACGTCGCCCAGTGCGCGAGCGTCATGACCTCCCGCGAGGACCAACTGGCGGTGATCGGCCAGGAATCGTTCGACAACCGCCAGGAGATTGCCGAAGGCGGCTGGGTGCTCGGCCATGGCCGAGGCGAAACGTTCCAGCAGGGGTTGGACTGGGGCGAGATACCGCTCGTCCAACGTCAGATCGTGCAGTTGAAGCAGGACATCCAGCATCATGCTGTTGCCGGATGGCGTCGCGCCGTCCTGGAGGTCGCGTGGGCGCACGACGAGGCGCTCCTGATAGTCGGCAGTGTCCCAGAAGCCAATGTCGGCGACGAAGTGGTCGAGGGCGGCCTCAGCCAGATTCCGCGCGCTGAGCAGCCACCTGGGATCGCCGGTGACGGCGTGGAGCTGCAGGAAGCCGTGAGCGAGGAAGGCGTGGTCTTCGAGGAGTCCATAGCCGGTGGGACAGTTGTCACTCACGGTGCGGGCGAGGCGACCATCCGCATGGAAGCCGCTCACGATGATTCGATCAGCGGCGCGTTCGGCGGCACGGAGGAAGTCGGAGCGGCCCAGGGCGCCGCCCGTTTCAGCCAAAGCGCCGAACGCGAGTCCGTTCCAGCCGACGACGATCTTGGTATCGGTGCCAGGCCGTTCGCGGGTGTTCCTGGCGGCAACCATGGCGTGGCGGACGCGGATGAGGTCGCTATCGACTTCTGCGACGGTCCGTCCGGTAGAGGAAGCCAGTTGTTCGGCCGAGCGGACAATCGAGAGAACGTTGCGCCTTTCAAAGTTCCCACCGGGGGTGATGCCGAAATGGAGGCGGGCCAGGTCGGCGTCTTCGGCCGGGAGGATCTCGTCGATCTCATGGTCGGTCCAGACGTAGAAGGCACCCTCTTCGCCTTCGCTGTCGGCATCGAGCGCCGAATAGAAGCCGCCGGCGGGATGTTGCATCTCGCGCAGAAGCCAGTCGCTGGTTTCGATGGCGACAGTCCGATAGCGCGGGGACGCAGTGATACGCCAGGCATCGAGATAGATCTGGAGCAGCTGCGCGTTGTCGTAGAGCATCTTTTCGAAGTGGGGGACGAGCCACTCGGCATCGACACTGTAGCGGCTGAATCCGCCACCGAGCTGATCGTAGATACCGCCCCGGGCCATGGCATCGAGCATGTCCATGGCAAGTTGAAGCGCCTGTTGCGAGCCAGTGCGGTGGAAATGACGAAGCAGGAACGTTTCGATCGAGGCCTGGGGGAATTTCGGTGCTCCACCGAAGCCGCCGCACTCTGGGTCGGCACGTTGGGCGAGGTTGAGGAGCGCGACCTCGGGCGTGGTGTCGAGATTCGAGCGGGAGTCGGGAAGTGAGGCGGTCGACTGCACCAGGACTTCAAGCACCTGGGACGCAGCGCGATCGATCGCATCCCGGTTGCGTTGCCACTGGTTCGAGACCGCTTCCAGTACGCGAGGGAAGCCAGGCATGCCGCCCTGATCGACCGGCGGCCAATAGGTGCCGCCAAAAAACGGCGTGCCGCCTGGTGTGAGGAAGATGTTGAGCGGCCAGCCACCATGGCCGGTGAGTGCCTGGAGAGCGGTCATGTAGATCGCATCGATATCGGGACGCTCTTCGCGGTCGACCTTGATGCAGACGAAGTGCTCGTTCATCTGCCGCGCGATTGCCTCGTTCTCGAAGGACTGGTGGGCCATGACGTGACACCAGTGACACGACGAATAGCCGATGCTGAGGAGGATCGGGACGTTGCGTTCGCGCGCGGCATTCAGTGCCTCGGGACCCCATGCATACCAGTCGACGGGATTGTCCTTGTGCTGGAGCAGATAGGGGCTGGTTTCCTGGGCGAGGCGATTGGGCATGAATCCTGTCCTGGTTGGGGTAGGCTTAGCAGGCACTTCGACGGGGAAGACTGGTGACCTGAGTATCGCAGGATGGGAGCAGGCAGGGTGGACGATCGGGCAGGGTGGAATGGCGGGCGGATCGGCTTCATCGGGGCCGGGGTGATGGCCGAATCGATGATTGCCGGCCTGTTGGCGAAACAGATTGTCTCCGCCAGCGAGATCATTGCCAGCCATCCGCGGGAAGATCGGCGACGCCGCCTGGCGGACCGATTCGCCGTGACCGTGGTGGAGACCAACGACGAGGTGGCCCAGCTGGCCGACCTGGTCTTCCTGACCATCAAGCCACAGGTCTTGCCCCAGGTGATGGGCGAGTTACGGGGCAGGCTGCGGTCGAACCAGGTCATCGTCTCGATCCTGGCCGGCGCTCCGTTGCGGGCGTTGCGGCGGGGTCTCGAGCATGGGGCGATTGTGCGAGTGATGCCCAATACACCGGCCCAGATTGGCGAGGGGATGTCGGTGTGGTGCTGCACCGAGGACGTTTCGGAGGAGCAGCGCGCGCAGGTGCGGGCGGTCCTGGCGGCGCTGGGTGAGGAAATCGAGGTCGACACCGAGAAGTACGTCGACATGGCGACGGCGTTGTCCGGCACGGGGCCGACCTACGTCTTCCTGATGATGGAGGCGCTGATCGACGCCGGAGTGCATATGGGCTTCCCGCGCCGGCTCGCCGAGGAGATCGTGCTGCAGACGGTCTCGGGGTCGGTCGACTTTGCCCGACATTCCGGCAAGCACATGGCAGAACTGCGGAACATGGTCACCTCGCCGGGCGGGACGTCGGCCGAGGCGATCTACCAGATGGAAAAGGGGGGGCTGCGCACGGTGCTCTCCAAGGCTGCCTTCGCGGCGTTCCAGCGAACGCAGACGCTCTCCGCCGAGCAGGAGAAGCACCTCTCCCGGGAGGATCAGGAGCGCGATCGGTAGTCTCGTAGGTTGAAGGACCGCTTGTCGCGCGGAGACCGTTGGTCGAGTAACTCGGCCGGGATTGGCTTAGGCGTTGCGCAGGAGAGGCAGGCGGGCGCCATATTTCTCGACCAGCACCTCCATCTTCTCGTCGCCGTCCGGGACGTTCATCGACGGGATCACAGGCGGATCCTCGCCGCGCCGGGCCATGATCGCGGCAGCTTCGACCACGATGGCGTTGATGATCGCCAGTCCGATCACTGAGGACGCACCACCAACCGGAGAGTCCACGCCAGGAAGTTTGACGAGCGCGTCTCCGTGCGGGACACGGGTATCGATCGCCAGATCGACGACGTCGCTGAGTCGCTGGCCGTCGGAGGTACGAGCTGGCACTCCCTGGTAATGCTCGACGGACGAGATC
>JAEZJB010000057.1 GCA_023415845.1 Chloroflexota bacterium
GGCGACATGGTGTGCTGGCCCACCTCTAGACGATTGGGGAAAAGCGCAGCGAGCTTCGCCTGGGTGACGGCCGCAGCGGCCACCGAGATGCTCTGTCCAATGATGGCGGTGAGGATGCCGTCGAAGACGGAGCCATCACAATAGGGACGAAGCCCAGCAAACGACGTCGCCAACCTCTCAATCACCGGGTCGGCGAAAGCTGGCATGCGGATGTCAGTGCCGAGGACCTTCTGCCCCCACTCGACATCGCTCTCCGGATCGCCGGTGCCAAACACCATCAGTGGTGAAGACGGATCGGTCTGTCTCGCCTGGCGCCAGACGAGCTTGTCCCGTTCCCAGCCTACCCACGTCAACTGCCCGGCGTCCCAGCGATGTCGCGGTGAGCGACCCGTCGTCCAGGCCACAGGTCCGCAGGTGAGACCAAGTTGAAAAGGCTGGGGAACCGGAAGAACTCTGGGCAGCGACTGCGACTCCTTGATGATTGACCTCACTCCTGGCCGGACAGAAGACGTTGGCGCGCCCATTCCCTGGCACGTCCCGGAGCGTGCCATATGGGGCCGAGGACAGCGCCAAGTGGCGTGGTGACGGTTGAGATCGCGCTCCGCGCGGCCGGTGGGAGCCACTCTTCGCCGTGATGGGAGATATAACGCCAGATCACGTCGACTGTGAAAAATGCTGCGGTGGCCCAGAGGATGCCTGCCAGAATATCCACGACCCAATGATTGGCAAGATAGACGACGGAGAACCACAGGGCTGCGTTGTAGAGCAGCATCCAGAGTCCCTTCCGGCCGAAGCAACGAACGGCGAACAGCAGCACGAGCCAGGGGAAGGCGGCGTGGAGCGAGGGGAACGCCGCGACGGGATGCGGACTGGCGTTCTGGAAGATCGACATCGTGTCGAATTCGCGGATGGGAGCAAAGCCGATGGCAGCCGTCACGGAAGATGCAGGCCAGCCGATTCCACTCACAACACCCCAGCCATTGGCCAACCATGGGGGTGCGGCCGGAAACAGGAGGAACGCGAGAAATGCGGAGTACGTCATCAGGCAGAACGTGATCGTGAACTGCCAGAACCATCCCTTGTGGCGGATCCAGAGCAGGAAGGCGAACACGCACGGTACGGCGAAGTGCAACGTGTAGACGATGATGGCGAGAAAATCCCACCACTGCGGATTGTGGGGCGTGTAGAGCCAGGATTGAAGCGTCGAGACAGGCTCGTGGCCGAAGAACAGGACATTGTCGAACTCAACCAGGCGCTCGACCTGGACATGAGGGAGGTCCGTTCGGGCACGATCGCCGACGCGGCGTCCGCCGGTGACATATTCACCCGCAACACCACGAAGAAACTCGTATCCGAAGACGAGCAGGACAAACGGAATCCAGTCGCGGAGGAAGGGACCGGCACGTCCCATCAGCAGCGCGGCCACAAGCAGGAACAGAGCCCAGGCATCCGGACGGAATGACTGGCCTCGCCAGACAAAGTAGGCCACGGCGCCGGCGACGTAGATGACGAACATTGCCACAAGGAGCCAGCGAAAGACTCGGCCGTCACTGGTGACCGACTCGGATGCCGGAGGACGGTCCAGCAATGGCCTCGCAGCGGAAAACTCGGCCGCAAGATCGGGTTCCTCCGGGGACGAGCGGCGATTGACGACTTGCTGGCTGTGGTGTTGGCGGCCGATGGTGCGCATGGTTGCTACGGTAGCACGGGAGTCCAGTGAGGCATCAGGCCCGGGAGCCGGTATGATTGGTCCGTTTGACGTGTGATTCCCAAGTTCAGGCGGTGACTCCGAGTGTCGAATGTTTTGCAGATCGTGACGGCAGGATCGATACGTGAGGGACTTTCATACCTTTCAGTTCCGGAGTCCGGGGCGGAGGTCACGATTCTGCCGTCGTCATTACACCGGAATGACCTGGCGTCGAGGGAACTCCGCGAACTACTTCGTCAGCATCGCGTCGCCACCCATTTGCGTGTGCCAAGCCCGGCAGTGCCGGCCCTGCTCGGCCGCCGGGCACGGGGCTGGACCGCGGCGTCCCTGGACCTGGCCGACGGACTCCCCGGATTCACCTGTTTTCTACCGACATCACTGACTGAGGCTGAGTCGGTCTGGTCCGTGACGGACGTGGATGCGATCAGCGGGCGAGGTCCGTACGTGCTCGACCTGGTAGCGCGCTACGCGGATCTGCCGACCCGGTTGCGATTACTGGCCTCACCCCGGCGAGCCGAACTGGCAGTTGCACTGTTTCACGCGCGACCAATTCAGCGGCAGGTCATCGTCCGCCACTTTGCGTCATTCGAGCTTGTGATTTCCACAAGCGATCCGATCATCGCAGAACTCGTTGCCCTGGCGTTGGTTGATGAAGACATCACCCGTGACCACCAGGTTGCGGGCCCCTGGGAGGATGATCTGGTGCAGCGAGCCACCGAGCGTGACCTCGGTGTGCGGGTGCCAGACGACATCGTCGTCAACGCGACTGGTATGGATGGAAACCTTATTCACGCGGCGTTGAGCCGGATACTGGGTCGCATCGGCATCAATTTCGATCCCAGGAGCGGTCTGCCTTCGCCCGATTTCGAGAAGATCGATTCGCGAGAGCAGGTTTGATGGGGTGACAATCAGGAAGCGGTTGAGTACTATCATTCCATAACGACAGTGCAGATGGACTCAGGGCTACCGCATCCGACGTCCACTGGTTGTACGACATGACTTCGGAGCATGCCGTGGCCAAGGAACTCATATCCCGCATACTCGACTGGCTGGCCTCACGTTACCCTTCGCCGAAGCCTGCACCAATTCCCGTGCGTGTGCGGACCAGGCGGTAACCCAGGACGAGCTGGCACCTCGAAATATCGAACCCGGCGAGCCCGCCACCGGTCACGACGATCGTGGCACATCGCGGCGTGGTGCCTATCGGTCCTGATACTCTCAGGCTGTTCCCTTTCCAACCTGATTGCTTCGGATGGCTTCCCGGCCTGTGCGTTGGTCGCAGCACCACCTCCCGAACTCGTCGGGCTCTATGTGCTTCCTGACGATGGTGTCGAGCCGCTAATCCGGGAGATTGATGCTGCTGCCTGCACGGTCGATCTTTCGGTCTATCTCCTTTCCGACCCGCTCGTGATTGACGGACTTGCACGTGCATCGGATCGAGGTGTCGAGGTGAGGGTGATGCTCGAAGAGCATCCGTATGGGGGCGGTGGGAACCAGGACGACATCCGGGACGAGTTGATTGCCCATGGTATCGAGGTTCGATGGTCGGGCTCGCAACTCCGCTTCTCGCACGCCAAATTCCTGGTGATCGATGCGGCGGTGGCAGTGATCATGAATCAGAACCTGACACCTTCCGCGTTCACCAGCAATCGGGAATTTGCGGTGATGACGACGATCCCCGAGGTAGTGCTCCAGGCGCAAGAGGTATTCGATCGGGACTGGGACCACGAAGACATCAACGATCCCCCCGGCCCGCTCATCCTCAGTCCGTCAAACAGCAGACAACGCCTGGTCGACATCATCAATGGAGCAGACAGTTCCATCCAGTTCTATGCCGAGATCATTCGCGACGAAGAAATTGCCGATTCGCTCAAAGCTGCTCTCGGTCGTGGTGTGCGCATTCAACTCATCGTTGATAGGTCGATGGACGGCCAGATGCGGGGGTTGCTTGCCGATCTCGCGAGCGAGGGACTCGAGATCCGCGAATCGTCGGCACTTTACATTCATGCGAAATTGATGATTGTTGACGGCGACCTGGCCGTGGTGGGATCGCAGAATCCTACTCCAACATCGCTCGACCAGAATCGTGAGGTATCGATGGTGACCGACGATGACCTTGTGGTCGATCGTGCCTCCATGATTTTCGGACGTGACTGGATTCGAGGGGTACCGTTCGCCGAACCAGCGACTCAGGCCGGCATGGTTTCCGGCTGGAACGCCTTCCAGGTGTACCTGCGCCACAGCAACGTGGAAACACCCAGCATCGCAATGGCACACCCGGCCAACACCACATGTTGGCCAAAGACCGTTGCCAGTGTGGACATGCTGAGCGTGGAGGCGGGCATAACGCCATTGAATGCCAAGCCATTGACACTGAGCACGCGGCCTCGCATAGCATCGGGCGCCAACTGCTGAAGTCGTGTCTGGATTTGAATCAGGCCGAGCTCGAACGAGCACCCCGAAATGAAGATACCGGGCACGGCAACCCAGGGATTTGGCGATAGTGCCAGCCAGATCAGACCTCCGGCCAGCGCAATGGGAGACAGGCGCATGCGCTTGCCCGCGGCCGCCTCCGACCTGCTCGCTCGGAACATGGTCATTGCCGCGAGAAACGAACCTGCACCAAATACCGAGGTCGCGACGGGGACCCAGACATCACTCCCACCCAAGGTATCTGTCATATAAAGCGGAATGAGCACCAGCAGACCGGGAACAGCGAGGAACGAAATGAGCGCGGTGGTTCCGACCAGCCCCAGCATTTCGTCACTCGACCGGATGTAGCCGAGCCCCAGGCGAAGCGCCGCGAGGGGCCTGGTGCCGTGGGCAGGCGCGGTTGACCGAGAAATCATCCGGCCAAGTGACACGATCGCCGCCACGAAAACGAGGACAGTTACGGAATGGGTGACGAAGGCAGCAGCCAGTCCTGCAGCGCCGATGATGAGGCCGCCCACGAGAGGACCCACAACCCGTGTCGCGTTCACCGATGCCGAGTTGAGGGCCACGGCTTCGGGAAGATTCTCGCGACGGACAATCTGCGACAGAAATGCCTGACCGGCCGGTGCGTCGAACGACGCGATCGTACCGCCGAATGCCACCAGGACAAGAAGCCAGGCGTAGGACATGTGCCCAGAGGCGATAAAAAATGCCCAGGCGAGGGACAACATGACCACGCACGACTGGGTAACGATCAGAATCCGGCGTCGGTCGAACCGGTCAGCCAGCACACCACCAAAGAGGCTGAGCAAAAGCAGCGGTACAGCACTGACGACATTCAGGGCACCGATCAGGAATGCTGATGAGGTGATCGACAGGATCACAAGCTGGGCTGCGACATTCTGGGTCCAGACTCCAAACAGCGCTACGACCTGGGCGGTCCACCACCGACGATAAGGAGCCTCCTGCAGCGCACTTGGCAACTGCAAACCCTGCCGCCAGGCAACGAGGCTGAACGAGCCAGGGCTTCCAACCGATGGAGTCGTGCGTGCCCGGGACCACCGACGCGGAGGCGCTGGAGCGACGGGCGGAATTCCCTCCTGAACGGCGGCACCGTCGGCCAAAAGAACAAGTTCTGGCGGTGGTGGCTCATCTTCAGTGGGCACGACGACATCAGCGGGCATGGTGGGGTTTCCAGAAGGCGTGGGGACTGAACAGCGCCCGAGCGTGGGAGCTAGGCGTATGGTAGCGATCACTGCCACGACTGCAAGGGTTTTCACCTGCAAACTCTGGTGCGGTTCACAACCTGACGTGAGAATGTGCTCAGCGAAACGTCACGTTGCATGGAGGGAAAGGTCGGGCCATGGCCGAATTGAACTGGGCAAAGAACATCACCTATCGACCAGCGACGATCACGCGACCCAACAAACTGGATGACCTCCGCCGCATTGTGGCGAAAGCGCCCAAGGTTCATGCGCTCGGTACGCGCCACACCTTCAACGACATCGCGGATTCCGCCATGCTGGTTTCGCTGGAGTTATTGGAGAACCCGATCGAGATCGACCGGGATGCGATGACGGCAACCGTG
Source organism: Chloroflexota bacterium (assembly GCA_023415845.1). Lineage (GTDB taxonomy): Bacteria > Chloroflexota > Chloroflexia > Thermomicrobiales > UBA6265 > JACCYX01. Next base: position 5,730 of record JAEZJB010000057.1, read on the forward strand.
GGCGCAGCGACCCGGTATGGAATTCTGGCCAGGGAAATCGATCGCGCCGGACTCGCCCTTCACAATATGGGCTCGCTGCCGCATATCTCTGTGGGAGGTGCGACGGCGACCTCGACGCACGGTTCAGGCGACCGCAATCGCAACCTCTCGTCGGCGGTCAGGGCGATCGAGCTGGTGACCTCTGACGGAGACCTGATGACAGTCACACGAGACGATCCCGATTTCGCAGGGATGGTGGTTCACCTCGGTGCACTCGGTGTTGTGACACGCCTGACATTTGACCTTCAGCCCAGGTACGAGGTGTGTCAAGACGTATCCGAGGGACTTTCCTGGGACGTCATAACCACATCTTTCGACGACGTATTCGGCAGTGCCTACAGCGTCAGCATTTTCACGAACTACGCGGAGGATGATGCGGTCCTGTGGCGAAAGCACCGCATCAACCAGACCGGGGATCCAAGGTCTGTCACGCACTGGAATGCCCGACCGGCGATGGCCAACCGACATCCGGTGAAGGATCTCAGTGAGATTGGATGCACACCGCAAATGTTCGAGCCGGGACCATGGTTCGAACGCCTGCCGCATTTTCTCCTCGACCACGTCCCAGCAAGCGGATCCGAGATCCAGACCGAATACATGGTGGCGAGAGAGAAGGCCGTGGAGGCCATCAACGCGCTACGGCAATTCGAGCCACGCATGCGCGACCTACTGATGATTGCGGAGATCCGAACCATCGCTGCTGATGACCTGTGGTTGAGCACGGCCTTTCAGCGAGACACCGTGGCTTTCCACTTCTCCTGGTATCTCGACCAGGCTGGGGTCGATGCATTGCAACCCGAGCTCGAAGTCGTTCTCGCGCCGTTCGATCCACGACCTCACTGGGGCAAGACGTTTGCCTTTGATGCCGAGGCCATCGATGAGAAATTCGAGCGGGCCGCATCGTTCCGCGAACTTCGACGACGGCTCGACCCACGCGGCGCATTCGTCAATGCATTTATTGAACGGGTGGGGTTGGTGTAGGGTAAGAGAAAGACCAGTGTCCGAATCGCAGGAAGCAGCGCAGGGAGGCAGCGATGACCAGCTTTGGCATCAAGACCGCACCGCAACATACGACCTATGAGGACATGCTGGAGGTATGGCGGGAGGCCGACGGCATTCCCAGTATTGACCACGCGTGGCTTTTCGATCACTTTGCCCCAATCCAGGGCGATATCGATGGTCCCTGCCTCGAAGGATGGACGACGCTCGCGGCCCTCGCGGCCGAGACGACCCGACTCCGCGTCGGCCTGATGGTGACGGGGAACACCTATCGTCATCCGGCGGTGCTGGCGAAGACTGCTGCCACGGTCGACCATATCTCCAAAGGCCGGCTTGACTTCGGCATCGGCGCCGGCTGGAACATCTACGAGCACGAAAGCATGGGAATACCGCTTTATTCACCTGGTGAGCGGATTCGCCGATTCGGTGAAGCCTGCGAAATCTTCAAGCGGTTGTTCACCGAGCCGGAGGTGACTTTCGAGGGCAAGTACTATCAACTGACCGATGCGCGGTGTGAGCCGAAACCGGTGCAGAAGCCATATCCACCATTCGTAATTGGCGGAAGTGGCGAGCAACTTACCCTGAAGATCGTGGCGCAATATGCCGATATCTGGAACTTTGCCGGTGGCACGGTCGAAGAATTCCAGCACAAAGTCGCCGTATTGAAACGACACTGCGATGAGGTTGGACGAGACTTCAACGACATCGAACTCTCATTCCAGTATCGGCTGGATGCCGATGACTATTCCGCATCGGTACCAGTAGTCGAATCCTTCATGAACGCAGGCGCCACTCACATCGTGCTTTACCTCCCGCCGCCCCACGAATCCGGACAGGCTCAACGAGTGGCCGACGAGGTCATTGCCAAATTGACATAGTCATCCCGTAATCGAGTCCCTGCAGGGTAGAGCAAGGCGTCGTCGCAGATG
>JAEZJB010000138.1 GCA_023415845.1 Chloroflexota bacterium
GGATGGTTCTCCAAGTGACGAAGCCCAATGCCTGCCGACATACCTCGCCGACTGGGGGAGACAGCAACGCGCCCTCCTTGCTGGGCGCGTTACCGGTTCGTCTGGGAGACGCTCTGGCCACGGGTGATGTGTGGCTGGCGGCGATGATAGCCAAATGGAATGCCAATTGCCAATGCTGGGGCAGACGCGGAGCCGGGGTGGCAGCCGGGTCCCCGTGTTCTCCTGGTGCGCTGTTCGTGCCGGAAACCCCAGGCAATGGGAACGGAAGAGGCTCCAGCCAGGCCCACTCCGCAACATCCGGACACAGAAACGCGCCCACCATTGATGGGCGCGTTTCTGGGCCGCTTTGGACTGCGGCCAACCACACCGGCGGGACAGCCGCGTGGTTCATCGGAATGCTCGTCTGGTGGGCTGAATATCGCAAAGCCCCGGAGGGCTACCCGGGTGCAACGAAGGGCTAGCCGGACACTGGCTCCGCGAACTCCCAGATGTGTCCGGCCGGATCGGCAAAGCAGGCGGTGCGCATGCCCCATGGCCGGTCCTCCGGTCCATTGCTCAGCGCCACCCCCTTCGCCACCAGTTCGGCACACCGTCCGTCGATATCGTCAACCACGATCGCCAGTTGGACGCGGGAGCCGGACTCGGGCCCCGCGACGGTTGCAGGGGCGAGTTGCTGCCGCGCGGCCGGAATGGTGAGGAGATTGATGATCGTGTCGCCGAGGCTGTACGCGGCGGCTTCGTCACCACTGTCGAACGCCGGTTCGAGGCGGAAGATGTCCTCGTAGAACGATTTGGCGGCCGGAAGATCCTCGACGAAGAGATTGATGAGTGTGAGACCCTTGAGTGGCGCGTGCATGGAACTCCCGGTGGCTCGAGCGGGATCAGGGCAGGTGCCGCTGATCGATGCCGAAGAGAGTAGATCATCCGCCGTGGCCCGACTTCTTCCCGCTTGCGGCGTGACCATATGGTCGTTGGGGAAGGTCTGTGACGCATCCTTGAATTGGCCGAAATCGTTGATATACTGCCAAAAACCGGCGGGCCCCAACCTAACAATCGAAGAAGTTCTCAAGGAAAAAGTGTGGCAGCACAGCAGCGCATCGCCGATCTTGTCGTGTCCAGAGTTGGCCCGGATACGGTCGTTTTCGATCAGCGGCGGAACCATGTACATACCTTGCCGGCAGTGGTTGCCGGGGTCTGGGCAGAGCTCGACGGCGTCGCCAGTTCGAACGATATCGCTCGCACGACCGGTCGATCATGCGACGAAATCGAGGCAATGATCACGCAACTGGGCGCAGCCGGCTTACTGGAAGACTGGGCGCCGCCGGTATTCGCGACCCGCGACCGGCGTTCGCTGCTGCGGAAGGCGGCGATTGGGGCAGCGATTGTCAGTGTGACCGCGCCGCTGGCCGCGCAAGCTCAGAGCGCTGGCCAGATCGCCTGCGCGACCTCTGTCGTGATCCAGGGCCAGTACTATTGCAAGGACACTGTGTCGTGGGGGACTTACGATTGTGTAAATGCAGGTTGCCCCGCACAGACAGAGTTCATCTATAACGATGCTGCCACCCTTAAGGATGGACTCGGCAACATCGTCGCGCAGACCTTAAGACATCGCTGTGAGAGCATTGCCGGAAGCCCTATTTCGGTCACGCCATGGTCGCCGACCGATCCTTCTTCGTTTCCCACCTGTAGTTGAGATGCCGGCCTTAACGACCACGCACATCGCTTCTCGCAACTGGGGCTAGACTCGCGGGATAGACGCTCAAGGTGACCGGCCCACTATTCCAGTGGGCCGGTCACCTCCTTTACTGCTCCGACCTTCCCACGTGCGATCGGCGGCGAATGGTGTGCTCCAGCCGTCTTCGTGAGGGTGAGGTGTCTGGGCATTCAGCGATGGCATTGATCGAACACCACGCTTGTAGGCCTGATCGTATGGCAGCGGAAAGTATGTCCGGAGACACTTGCGTCGCTCTTCTGGCTAGTGGCTTGCAGCCCAAAAACGATCGTGAGTTGACCGAAAGGGTTTTGGGCCTCAGTGTGCGCAGCGTCTGTCGTGGTTCAAAATCAAATCGCCTGCCAGTCTGTTCAGCGGCAATAGTAAAGATGCCTCACGTCATACGTGAGCCATCTCCGTATCTCCACATTAATGGTTATAGGGGCGGTAGGCACTGGAAAATCGGGACGGGGGCGCCCGCGCCAACATCTCGGCAGTCGCTGCAGACACCCCGACAGTCTGTACTGCTTGAGCAGGATTGCCCACAAGCTGATACGTCTGGAGGGGGAGGGACGTAGACGATGCATACCCCTTCCGGGCAGTATCCGGTGCAGCACTGGTGGCCCTCGGAGCAGGCTTCCCCCTCATTCAGGCATGGCAAGGAGTGTGTGTCGGCCGCCACTGGAGCGGAGATCGAGACGAGCGATGGCAGGACGATCCCGCCCGTGACCGCGACGCGCCGTATCAATGATCTCCGAGACGGGCGCTCAGGCAAGTGCGCCGCGGTCATGGCACCGGTGACCAGCTCGGCGGTCACAAGTTGACTCAGCGCCAGATGGACGAGCTCGGTGGAAACGTTGACACCGAGTGTCGCGCTCACCGCCTGTCGGATATCCGCTACTGTGCGAGTCCCGTCACACGCCGCCCAGACCGCATAGGTGGCGGGGTTCAGGTAATGGATGACACTCCGTTGCGTGTCATACACCAGCATGTCGCCAGCGCTTGGTGTCGCGATGAGTTCGTTGTGACGCGCCAGCGGCGTCCACTCGTCGCGCCGATCGTCAGAGATCTCAGGCACAGGAGAATCCTTCCCTTGTCGGAGGCGTCACCAAACGTTGCCCGTCGCATGCACTCAACGGACCAGTGCTGATATATCGTTTTCACGCTGAATGGACCCAAGCGGAATGTACTGTACGAAGTGCAAGAACACAATGGAATTCAGAACGCAATCTTGAGGCCGGGTTTTAGTCGCGGGACATGAAGGTATGGGCCAGTCGGAACCGGGACAATGAAATGGTCCGGATAGATCGCGCGCTACGTGATCTCCGTCGGCCGAATGATCGAGACTGCGCACGTATAGGCCATCTTTTTCTGAACGTCACCCGAACAATAGGGGATCACTCATCCATTCCGTGTCCTGGTCTGACGCGTTAGCGACGTTTTCGTCGACCTGATGATGGCTAGGAGATGCCGGGAGTGAGCTGACCCGCCTATGTGTTTCCACGGCGCGAGGGCCGAATCTACCCTGGTGCATCCTGGATGCGATGGCTCCAGAACCCCGTCGAACTCCCTGACCAGATACGGGCTTGCCTACCGGCGGTAACAGCCTGGCTGTGACGCCTCCCCCGAACTTCTCCAGCCGCTTGCGTATATGCCCGTGAGACGTGCCGATCGCCGACCATGATGCGATGCTCCCCTTACCTTCTGTTTTTATCCGGTTGTCCTAAATAACATGCCAACTACTGATGAGGATCAAGCTGGTAGTCAGGCCACTGGCCCAACTACGCAGTCGGATCCCCGTATTCAAGGCGTACCTACGTAGTTCAGGCCCAAATCTGGCAGGTGGGAATACGCAATTTATCGGATTTGGTTGGCATATCAAACAGGCACAATATCAGTGGGTCATGTGTCATCCGGTTTGCGGGCAGTTTCAGGCCATCACTCGCTTATCACCGCTGGAAGGTTCGGACGTGTCGCTGCGCATCCTCACCCTCATCCTCCTGACCACAGCCATGACGTTCGTCGCGGGATTCGCGGGGTCATCTGCCAGTACCTCCCACCCGACCGGATGCACTCCCACCCCCTCGCTCCGCCCGCTCCACCTCGACGTCCCTGCCAACCGGGCGGTCACGTTCCCGCTGGCCGAACTCGTCCCTGGCGTTGACGAGTCAGTAGCCACCTGGCAACAACCTGACACCGGCAACGCCGAGGGGCTGCTGCGCGTGACCGCCGCCAGCGAGGCGACCGGCGGCAGCGCCCGCCTGACCGCCGAGGGGCTCGTGTTCGAGCCGGCGCCGGGGTTCGTGGGGGCGTCGACCGGCTGGATCCTCGCTCCGGACCAATATGCCGCGGCGGAAGCGGCCCTCCAGGCCTGCGCAACAGGCTCGGACCTCCCGGCTGGCGCGCTCCTGGTGACCTTCGAAGTCCGCAACACCCTGCCAGTCGCCATCGCCGATGCGGTGGTTGTGCCGAATGTCGTGCGCGCGGTAGATGTGGGGCCGGAGTCTGGTGTGCTCGCGAATGACCTCGACTGGAATGGCGACCATCTGGTGGTTCATGCGGCCGGAGTCACCGAGTTCCCGTGGGGAACGGTCCAGCTTGCAGCAGCCGGTTCGTATCGGATCACCGTTACCGACCGCGACCTGCTCGCCCCTTCCACCGTTCGCTACCTCGTCTGGGACCAGCAGGGGTCGCCAACCAGCATCGACACCGGCTACCTCGAGATCGATTTCAGCGCGAACTGATTGGTGATCGACAACACAACGGCCCCGGCAATGACTGCCGGGGCCGTTCCTGTCTGGGCGAGTGATGGACGCGTCAGGAACCGGGCGCGGGGTAAAGCACCTCGTCGGTGACGGGGATCAGGCCCTTCAGGACGGCATCGCCGGTTGGCGGCATGAAGCCCCACAGGCCACCCGACGAGCCGCCGTCGGCGGCGAAGATCGCTTCCTCACCATCTGGCTGGCCATTCTCCGCCACCCAGGCGGCGATCGACGTCGCAAGTCCGGCGTCTGCTTCCACGCTCGTCAGCGACCAGACGATGATCACGTAGTTGTCCCGCTGCACGGTGACGTATTCCAGCCAGGCCTCGAACTCGTCGCTGGTGGCGGTGTGGAGGCTGGCATAGGACGCCCGTGTGCCGATGTCGGCGATCTCTCCGGTCGAGACTTCGGGCGTGCTGTCCTGGGCCAGCGCCGGGAGATCGGCAGCCACACCCTGGCTGGTCACGTCGTAGGCGGTCGCCGCATTGTCCGCATTATCGAATTCCAGCACCGTGACGGTGGCCGAAAGCAGGCCACGAAAGACGTCTTCGAGGTCGAGGTCAGGGGTCGCCGCCAGCAACGACTCGACATCCTGGACGAAGGTCCGGCTGACCCCCGCCTGGATGCCCTCGAGTTCATCGATGGGCGGAACCGCGCTGGCGGAGGGTGTCTGGGCCGCGCCAACCAGTGAGGTGCTGGCCAGGGCGAGGCAGGCAAACAGGACGGCGAGGAATCTCGGGCGCAGCATGTCGCGAATCTCCTGATAACGGTGGACGTATTGCTGTCAGCATACACGGCAATGGCGCCATCGGCAGGTCGGCCGCACCCGGATTGAGAGCGGCCACCTGCCAGATGGTCATGTTCGACGTGTTGCTACGATTCCGCCGTTGGTCACGGAATAAGCATGTCGGTCACCGGAACGAGCCCCATCAGGGATGGGTCACCGGCAGCTGGTATCAGGTTCCAGAGTCCGCCAGTCGATGTGCCGCAATTGGTGACGATCACCGGCGTCGCCGCTGGATGATCTTCGGCCACGATGTCGGCGAGCGGTGAGCTCTCGTCTGCGGCCTCATCAGGGTCGTTCACCTGCCGGGTGCTGACCGATTCCAGCACGATAACCAGCGTGTCATTCGGCACGGTCACCTGCTCAAGCATGGTCTGCCGCGTCCAGTCGAAGCCGGTGGTGGTGATCACGATTTGCTCGGAGCTGGCCTGGTCGCCCAGATCGGTCAGTTCTGGCTCGTTCGAGGTGACCGTGCCTGTCAGCGCCCCGGCTGACAGGCTGCCAGCGACCTCCGGGAACGCCACCTGGGCGTCCTCCGTGGTGGCGAAGTCGTAGATCGAAATCGTCAGGGCGAGGTCCTGCCTGGTCGCCGGGTCGGTGTCGGTGGGTGGGGCGGCGTAGTCGGCGGTCCCAATCGCGGGTCCAGCCGGTTGATAGATGCGGGTTGCCACCACATTCAGGCCGGGCAGGGTGCTAAGGTCGCGTGGGGCGGTCGGCATCGAGGCCTGCGTGGCCGGGGTGGCGGCGTCGAGCAGCGGTGGGAAGGTCTGGAGGTCGAGCCACGGCACCAGGCCCAGCAACCTGGCGTCACCAGCAGGTGGCAGCAGCGCCCACAGGCTCTCTGGCGTTCCCTCCTGGTCCTGGCTCTCGCACGCCTGCACGATGCCGGTCGCAAGGGGGCCGATCACGTCGGGAACGGAAATCTCCGCTGGTGCCGCGTAACCGGCATCATAGGTGGCCTGCCAGCGTAACGAGATGGTGACGACCACGGTTTCATGCTGGAAGAACAGGGCCTCCAGGGCCGTGGTTCCCGAGTCGCTGGTGGAGATTCGTTGGCGGAACAGGGAGTTGGCCCCATGCCCTCCAGACCCGTCTCGTCGACCGCGACCGTGTTCTGGCCTGAGTAGGGTTCGAACGGAATCGCGGATTCCTGTTCCAGCCAGGCCGAGGCATGCTCCACGGTATCGAAGCTCGTCGCGGTGATGTCGATCGTGCGGAGCGTCAGGGTGGCCATCGCCGCTGACGTCAGCCACTGGCCCACTTCCGCATTGGGATGACCGTAGGTTCGCAAGACACTGGCCTGGATGCCGACGCGGTCATCCGCTCCGGGCTGGACAGGCGTTTGCGCAGTGGTCAGGACCGACGGGATGGCGAGGAATATGGTGAGGAGCAGCACAACGATGCGTCGCTGGATCATGGCCGGAGCCTCCTTTGATCGGTTGTTGGGTCCCTTTCACTCTATCAACACATTGCCCGCATGGCAATTCGGCCGAACTTGATTCAGGTCAACGGGATCCAGCCCATCGCTCCGTGAAAGTGACCGCCCGCCTGGAGGTGGCGGACGACTGCTCGCTCCAGGGTCGTTCGTTGCGGGAGCTGGTCGAGCGGCACATTCGGTGAGCGGAAGATGAAGTCCAGCGTGTCACCATCCTCCGGTTTTTCTGCCCGGTAGGCGATGCCAAACCGCTGCTGGAACTGCACGATGTTGGAGGTCGGCGGCAGGAAACGTGCCAGCTGCTCATCCAGCAGCCACGATCGGCAGACCGCCAGCCGAAAGATCTCGGTGGGAAAGTGGGCGGCGAAGAACTCTCGCGCCTGGGCGAATGATGCGTCACAGACCTCCGGCGTCAGCGGGCCCATGAACGAGGGGATGTGCACGGCCAGGCAGGGTTCGCGGTGCTGGCAGTCGAATCCCTGTGCCTGCAGTGCGCGAGAGGTGGTGCCACCCAGTGCCGCTCGTTCGAACTGGAGGCGGCCGATCTGGAAGATCATGCCCCGGGCATGCAGCCACAGCCAGTCCGGGCTGGCCAGCCCCGAAACTCCCAGCCGCATCTGGCGGATCCGCACGTGTCGGCCAATGTCGGCCATCGTTGCCCGGGAGATCTCGCTGGAAATACCGCGCTTTCGGTGAAGGTCCAGCGTTACTGGCAGGAAGGTGGCGTAGACCACCGCGAAGAACCAGCGGCTCACCTCATCGGTCAGGCCCGTGAGTGGTGGAATCTGGGGTGGCCACTCCCAGTGGTCCAGGCCCGACTCCAGGTAGGCGATGGTCCGATCGAATAGCCAGGCCAGGTCGGGGTCGGTCTCGATCTGGCGGGCGACGGCCACGATCTCGGGAATCACATCATCGGGAACGTCACACCAGGCCAGGCGTTCGCCCAGTTCGGCATCGTCGGGAACCGTGATCGGGACGCTAGCCGGTTCCAGGGTTGCCAGGTAATCCAGCCAGGGACGCGCCTCCTCGTCCGCGCGAAGGATGTCGAGCGCCTGCGATGACGTTGGCATGATAGCGAGCTCCGGGATGGGCTGGGGGACGAGCAGCCCATCCCGCATCGGAATTGCTTCGGATGGACTGCCCGATTTCCAGATGGATTGATGAGGTCCGCGTCCGCTCAGTCGGCGGCAATCGGCTCCTCGGGCGGATCGATTGTCGGTTCAGCTGCCGTCCGCTTCGGTGCCCACCGGGCGCGCGGATCGATTCGCCCCGCCAGCACCTCGGCGATGTGGCGCGTGCCTCGCCCGGTGAAGTGTTCAATCTGCTGTCGGCACGACACCCCGGCCACGCTCAGCTGCACGTCCATCGCGGTCTGCTCGATCGCCGGGAAGAGGCGCTCTTCCCCGACCTTCTTCGAGACCTCGTAATGCTCCTGCTCGTACCCGAACGAGCCCGCCATCCCACAGCAACCGGCTCCGCTCTCGGTCGGACGACAGCCCGAGGCTTTCAGGATCTCCATTGATGGGCCGATCCCGATCAATGCCTTCTGGTGACAGTGACCGTGGAAGAAAACTTCCGGACCCGTGTTGGTTTTCCAGGTAATGCCCAGGTCCCCGTCACGTTCGAGCCGGGCCAGGAATTCGTCGATCATGTACGACTGCTGGGCGAGAATCTCGACATCCGGATCGTCGGGCAGCAGGTCGCGATATTCGTCCCGCAGTGTCAGGATGCAGCTCGGCTCGGTGCCGATGATCGGGATCCCCTGCTTCGCGTAGGGTGCCAGCACCTGCACATTGCGCCGCGCCGATTTCCGCGCCGCGTCGACCAGTCCCTTCGACAGCATCGGGCGACCGCAACACGCCCGTCGCTCTTCCACCACCACCTCATAGCCAGCGGCCTCGAGCAGCTTCACCGCCGCCAGACCGATGCGCGGGTAGTTGTAAGTAGCGAAGGTGTCATGGAAGTAGACCACCTTGCCGCGGGTGACGCTGGGTACCTCGTTGTGCTTGCGATAGCGATGCCACCGCCGAATGAAGGTGTTGGAAGTGAACGGCGAGAGCTTGCGTTCCCGGGCGATGCCCAGCATCCGCATTCCCGGCTTCGCCAGCGGTGTGGCCATCGCCAGGTTGGCCAGTGGCGCCACCGGCGAGGCAATCCGCGAGAGTGTGTGGATGTGTCCCATCAGCCGCGCGCGAAGTGGGGTGCCGTGCTTCTCGTGATACTGGTAGAGGAACTCGGTCTTGATCTTCGCCATGTCGACACTGGAAGGGCACTCCGTCTTGCACGCCTTGCACGAGAGACAGAGGTCCAGCGTGTCGTAGGTTTTCTTCGAGGCGAAGTCGGCCGGTGTGAGCACCTTGCCGGCCAGGGCGTTGCGCAGCGCGTTCGCCCGGCCCCGCGTCGAGTCGTTCTCGTCCTTCGTGGCCATGAACGAGGGGCACATCGTGCCCGCCTTCAGCTTCCGGCAGACCGCCGCCCCATTGCACATTTCGATCGCACCGATCAGGCCGCCTTCCTGCTCGAATGAGAGGTTGGTCTTGATCTGCACCGGTTTGTAGGCCGGGCCGTAGCGCAGGTTCTCGGTCATCGACGGGGCATTGACCACCTTGCCCGGATTCATCAGGCCTTCCGGGTCGAAAATGCCCTTGAATTCCTGCATGGCCGCGTAGAGTTCCGCCCCGAAGATCACCTCGTTCAGTTCGGATCGCTGCAGGCCGTCGCCATGCTCGCCACTCATCACCCCGCCGAACCGGTGCGCGATCTCGGCGGCGGCGTGGGCCATCTCCACCATCGCTTCCACACCGGCGAGCGTCTTCAGGTTGATCAGCGGCCGGATGTGGAGACACCCCGCCGAGGCGTGGGCGTAATAGGCCGCCGTCGTGCCGTGTTTTTCGACCAGCCGCTCGATGGTGGCCACGAATTCGGGAAGGTGTTCGACCGGCACCGAGACGTCCTCGATGCCGGGGATGGGCTTCGCATCACCGCGCACGCTCATCAGCAGCCCGAGCCCGGCCTTGCGCCCCGACCACACATTGGCCTGCCGCTTGGGGTCCAGCAGGATCTGCGGGTCGGTCGAGAGCCGCACGCCGCGCGTCCTCAGGTGGGCTACCAGGTGGTCACACTTCTTCTGCAGTTCCGCCTCGCTGGAACCGTAATACTCCACGGCCAGGATCCCTGCCGGGTTGCCATGGATGAACGAGATCTGGGTCGAATAGAGGGGCTGCTCGCGGGTCAGTTCGATCAGCATCCGGTCCATCAGTTCGATCGCCGATGGTTCGGTTTCGAGGATGGTGTTGGTGGCTTCCATCGCCTCGATCAGGTCGTCAAACTGCAGCAGCACCAGCCCGGTCTTCGCTGGAATGTCGACCAGCCCGATCGTGGCGCTGAGGACCGTCGCCAACGTGCCCTCGCCCGATGCCAGCAGCCTGGCGGGGTTGAAGGCGTCGTCGGGAGCGAGGAACTCGTCCAGCGAGTAGCCGGTTGCCCGGCGCCAGTGCGGCGGAAAATCCCGGGCGATCAGGTCGTGGTGGGTCGTGCGGAACGCGAGCAGGTCCCGGAGCAACCGCCCCAGGGTATCGTCGGCAGTTGCGCGCGCTTCGAAGTCGGCAATCGTCCCCGGACCCAGGTCGACCGCGCCGCCACCGGCAAGCTGCACACGCGCGGCCCGAACATGCTGGGCGGTCATGCCGTACAGAATCGAGTGGGCACCGGCCGAGTTGTTGCCGATCACCCCGCCGATCGTGGCCCGGTTCGACGATGATGGATCGGGGCCGAACATCAGCCCGTGGGCCTTGACCTGCCGGTTCAGCATGTCGAGATTGATACCCGGCTCGACCGTGATCGACTTCTCCTCCGGGGTGAACGAAAGCACCCGGTTCAGGTACTTCGACATGTCGATTACCAGCGCCGCGCCAACGGTTTGTCCTGCCAGTGACGAACCGCCGCCTCGTGGCAGGATCGGCACCTTGTGACTGGCGGCCAGTTCCACGGCGGCCATCACGTCGTCAGTCGAACGCGGAATCACCACGCCGATCGGGTCGATCTGGTAGTTCGAGGCGTCGGTGGAATAGAGCATGCGCGAGACGTCGTCGAACCGCACTTCACCCTGGATTCGGGCCGCCAGTTCCGCTTCCAGCACCGTCGCCGTCTCGAACGAGGCGCGCCGCTCGCGCTGTTCGGTGGTCCAGGGACCGCCGGGAATGGTGGGGTTGGCCGAGGTCGTGGGGCGTGGACTGGTGGACATGGGGCCGCATGCTCCTTCAAGGGTTGGCGCAGGCCGTGACGATCTGGGCAACGTCATAACGCCACGATGCAAGCGACCGTCCCGGACAGGGCCTGAGTGTAGCAAACGCCCACGGCTTTGCGGCGCAGCAGTTCTCCTGGTTCGAGCAGGAGAACCCGGCCCGGCGGGGTAAAATCCGGAGAACTGAACTGGACCTGAGCGAATGATGGGAACCCGGTAATGGACGTCTTCTGGATCGTGGTGGTGGTCGTGTTGCTCGCGGCCCTGGTGGGGTACGTGGCGTACCTCTATATGAAGGAGGCCGGACCTGGCAGCGCGATGCTCTGGGCCGCCGGCAGCCGGCTGTTTCGCCCAACCCCGGGCGGGTCACGTCCTGCCTCACCGTCGGCGACGGCCGTGCCCGGCACGTTGACCGTCGAAGACGCACAGCTGATCGAGGCGGTCGCGACCCCGCGCACGCTTGGCACAGGACAGGAGCAGGCACTGGTGGTGGATGAGGAGGCAGTCCGTGAACTCAAGGAGGAGTTCCAGCGTGAGTTGCGGGAGGCGGTTGGTCGGTCCCGCGAGTTCGATGCCCGGTTGACCCGCATCGAGCAGGCTGCGGGCGACATCGATATCACGCAGGAACTGGCGGGCGTCCGGGAAGCGCAGCGGGCCGAGATCGAGCGCCTGCAGGTGACGATGGAGACGATTCGCCGCACATCCGGCGCCCATGGCGAGCGGCAGGGGCAAGCCCTCGCCGATCTCTACGGACACCTTGCTCGCGTGGAATCGGCCCTTGCTGCCGTGATCAATCCGATGCTGCTTCCGGGAGAGCCGCTCACCATGCCGGCCGAGCTTCCCGTCGAAGCCCTCGCCTGGTCGAGTTGGGGCGACGTCGGCGAGCGCGCCTACGCCTTTGGCAACGTCTTCAATGAAAACCGGCTCCTCCTCGACGCCGCCACCGGCGACGACATCGCCAACTTCGTGGCCACCCTCCGCCAGGGACTCACCGGCCGCGTCTATCCCGCCGTCCGCAACGGAAACCCTAGCGCCGACCAGCTTGCCCAGCTGCGCGATGGTCTCCAGACCATCGTCGATGCCCTGCCGGTCGTCCGCCGTCAGATCGAAGCCGCCTATCGCGGAGAAGTGGTTTGAGAAATCCCATAGCGGAGAGACGCGGTTCAAGTCGAGGAAAGTATTCGTAGTCACCGTATGCACGGTGACTACTGAATTTGCTAAGCTTTAGGCGTACGATGGCATTCAGGAGGTCGAAAAATGATCCACGCCAAGATACGCCAACAGGGCAATAGCTACGTCGTCACCATTCCCCGCGAGGCGATGGAGCAGTATGAGTTGTCCAGGGACGACACGATTGCCTTTACCCCGGTCAAGACCGAAATCGAGCGGA
>JAEZJB010000215.1 GCA_023415845.1 Chloroflexota bacterium
TTGGGATAGACGATGCGCGGCGAGATAAAGCGCAGCCAGGGTTGGGCCGAGATGCCGAGCAGCAGGAAACGGAGATTGATCAGCAGGGTGGTGATGACGATGGCGAGAATGGGGAGCGGGTCTGTCCACTGGTCGAGCGAGGCCAGCTGCGCGGCCCCGGAGAACACCACCATATTCATCAGCAGGTTTTCGAGGAAGGTGAGTCCGGCCTGGCGGGCGACGACGCCGCAGAGCATGCCAAAGACGAGAATGCCCGGAATCAGCGGGGTGGACGCCTTGAGGCCACGGCGCAGCCCTGCCCGGGTGAGCGTGACGCGAGTTGATGGGAGGTCGGGGACAGTTGGCGTCAAGGCTGGACCTCCTCCCCCGCAACTGGCCGGGGCGCCCAGAAATAGCCAACGACGAAGCCGGTGATTCCACCTGCCATCACGTACCAGGTGCCGGGCAGCAGGTAGGAGGTGGCGACCGCGACGACACCTGCCGCGCCCCAGGGAACCAGGTCGAACCGGCCGCGATAGCCGCCAAAGAGGATCGCTGCAAAGATGGCGGTGAAGGCAAAATCGAGGCCGATGGCGGCAGGATCGCCGATGCTGCCGCCAACCAGGTGACCGATGAGGACGGCCGGAAGCCAGGCGAGGCCGACCAGCGCATTCGCACCGAGGAAGACCCCGACGTCCTGCTCGCCGCGGCGATGGGCGTTCATCGCTACGGACCACCCTTCGTCAGCCATGATGTGCAGCATCGGATAGACCTTTTTCGGGGGCAGGTGCTGCAACCACGGGCGAGCGGCGGCCCCGAGCAACAGGAGGCGAAGGTTGATCATCAGGGTTGTCGCGACGATCGAGAAGATGGGCAACGGGTAGGACCAGAGATCGAGCGAGGCGGTCTGGGCGGCACCAGCGAAGACGAAGACATTCATCAGCAGGTTTTCGAGGAAGCTGAGCCCGACCTGGCGAGCGAGCAGACCGAACACCACGCCATAGACCGCAACCCCGATGGCCATGGGAACGGCCATGCGGAGACCACGGAACACGCCCTGGCGGGTGAAGGTCGCCACCAGTTGCGGGGCGGATTGGAGGTGATCAGGTGGGCGGGATGAATCCTCGCGAGCAGCTGCTGGCATGAACCGGATTGTGACACGAACCGAGGAACCTGCGACATATCAGCGGCTACCACGCATCGGGCTAGCCAGTGCTTCGGCGGGCGGAACCGCAATCTCCACTTCCGCGTTGTGATGGTTGGGTAAGTCACAAAGACACAGGACGGGCCATCCGCGGGACCGGAAGGTTGGGTTTCGTGACCTCGATCGCTCGTCGCACTGGAGGTTCCATCATGCGTGGTGCATTTTCTCGACGTCGTTTTCTGGGAAGCACGGCGGCGCTCGCCGTGGTTTCCATTACTGGCCTGGCCTCAGGTGGATCGGCGCTGGCTCGATCGTCCGACACGCTCATCGTCAACACGAGCAGCACCCGGCTGCGCTCGGGGCCCGGCACCTCATACGGCGTGATCGCGACGCTGAACAAGGGAACGGAAGTCCGCTACCTGGCGAACGGCGGAGCGGCCAATGGCTACACCTGGTACAAGGTGAAAGTGCTCGCGACCGGCAAGGAGGTTTCGTGGCGTCGTCGCTCCTGTCGGCACCGGGAACGACTGGCGGCGACCCGGGATTCCCGCCGAATGTCGTCGTGACCAGTGGTCCATTGCGGCTACGCGCCTATCCGGGCACATCGGCCCCAGTGCTGGCGACGCTCGCCACCGGCGCCAAGGGCTGGCTGACCCAGAGCACCTCGGCGTGGGTCGACGGCATCCAGTGGTTCGAGGTGACCTTCCTCGTCAACGGCACCTACCTGAACGGCAACGTGGCCGCCAACTACATCCAGCGCCTCTAGTCGTCATGAACCCATAGCCGTCACGCGAATCCGCACTGGTTCCCTCACTGCACCACCGGGGGAATCAGGCGGATTTCGTTTTTCAGCTCGCTCCCATGAAACATTCAGCGGCATCGCGCGTTGCAAAGAGTGGGAAGGAACGGAACCGTCTTTGATGCACCCGCTCGCGGCCAGGCTGGGGATAGCTGGCGACGAGTGCCACGTGCAGGAGTGTCAAGCATGTCGTCTCGTTTCCTCATTTCACGCCGTCGGTTCATCGGTCTGGCCGGTGGCACGGCAATCGCCGCGATTGGCCCGACCAGTCTCATCTCCACGTTTGCCCGCTCGACCGATGCGATGCAGGTCAACAGCAATGGCGTGCGACTGCGATCGGGTCCAGGGCTCGGCTACCGCACCCTCGCCTCGCTCGCGGCCGGCACGATCGTGCGGTACACCGAAGCTGCCGGCGTGGCCGATGGCTATCGCTGGACCAAGTGCATGGTGGAATCCACCGGCACCTGGGGGTACGTCGCTTCCACCTTTCTTTCCCCGCTGAGCGACTCGGGCGGCACCGACCGTCCCCAGGTGAAGGTCAGTGCCGGTCCACTGCGCGTCCGTTCACGACCGGGACTCTCCGGCAGCGTGGTCGCCACGATGCCGGTTGGCGCACGCGGGTTCATCACGACCGAAATGCCGCAGGACGCCGATGGGTACGTGTGGGTCAACGTCCAGTTCGATGCCGGGCCACGCGGATGGGTCGCCAAGTCGTTCCTGACCTGGCTCTAGCCTCCAAACCCACGGTCGGCCCGATCAACCGTCAACACTGAAGACCTTGCCCCGCCCGCATTGCGGCTCCCACGGACGCTGCCGCAATGCCGGTGGGCAGTAGATGGGTCTACACTGGATGGTGGCATGGGCCACGGCCGCGCCACATTCGCCAGCCGCCAGCAAGGACCATTTCGTGACCGAC
>JAEZJB010000249.1 GCA_023415845.1 Chloroflexota bacterium
GCTCTCGATCCACCGGTGCGGTAACGGTCGGGAAACCGGCCACCGCACGAGCCAGGGATGCTGGCACCATCTCAATCTGCATTGGGCAATCGATCTCCGCCTGGCGGGGGTCGATTTTTGGTGTGACGGGAGTTGGGAGCGAGGACGGATGATGGGGGAGTGGATGGGGTAAGATTCCGGTGCTGCTTGCCGAAGTGGTGAAATGGCAGACACGCCAGCCTTAGGAGCTGGTGCTCGCAAGGGCGTGGAGGTTCGAGTCCTCTCTTCGGCACCCAAGGATGAAAGCGGTCAACTGCGACGCACGGCTTGTGCGCAGTTGACCGCTTTTTGTTGCTCTCAATTCGCGCAGAGATTCACCCAGATCTGTCGGGCGCAAATACCTCGCCGAAGGTCGTAGCGTGGCAAGCGGGTTTCTTTCATCGCGATTTTCGCTCGCCAAATTACAGGAGGCGGTTATGTCGACCGGCGCGAAGCATGCGTACTCCCTGTCGCGCAGGTCGTTGGCGCAGATCAGACTCGTGTCGCAGCAGGTCTGGCCCCACGACGGTTCCCCACACTGGTTGAAGGGGACACAGGTGGCGGACTGCGCCTGCACCGCGGGCGGGGCAGAGATCGAGATCACCGCGGCGGCCAGTCATGCCGGTGGGTCAACTGCGTGCCGGTATCGGGAGGCACCCTGACGCCCGTAGCATCGGCGCCTCGCAGACCACAAGGGCGCCGGGTCTATACATTTCTTCCATCCAGAGGTAGAGTCGCGCGCACATGGGACATGTCAATGGCGCGGTCATCGCGCTGATCTCCAGTTCAGTTCTCGAAGGGAGGGGGCATGTATACCCGAATCGTGGTGCCCCTTGATGGTTCAGGCCTTGCGGAAGCGGCCGTAGTGGATGCCCAGTATCTTTCGACGGTGACCGGTGCGCCGTTGCATCTTGTGCGGGTGATCGACATGACGCAGAAGGGCGGATCGTACGGCTTGCCTGGCGATCCAGCCCACCTGGCGGAATCGATCAATGCGGAAATTGCCGCGGCCAGGAGTTATCTGGAAGGGTTTGAACAGCAACTGTCGGCGAGGCATCTCACGGTGACGACCGAAGTTCGCAGTGGGGAAATCGTCGATCAATTGCTGGAGGTTACCGAACCAGGTGATGTGGTGGTAATGACCACGCATGGCCGCTCGGGACTGACCCGCTGGTTCATGGGAAGTGTCGCCGAGGCGTTCCTGCGGCATGCGACCGTGCCCGTGCTGCTCATCAGGAGCCAGCCTCACGCCGGGGAACCGCCACGTTAGCGACGGCCGGGTACGGGCCACACGAGGCTGATCTGGTCGACATCCCGCGTGTTGAGGATGGAAAACGACCCGGTCGATTGTGACTTCTACCGGAGCACTCCGTGCAGCCGATCGCATCACTTGTCGAGGTGACCGTCGAGCGCAACACAATCAAAGGCTCGTCGCTCCTGCGGTCATGGAATGACTTCATCAGGTATGTCTCGATTGGGCCGCCTTTGGCGTCGAGTCTGTCGAGCACAGGTGCGCTGGGGATTCGCAGGATTGGGGAATCCCATTCACCGGCACGTGACCATGTGCCAGTAGACGATGGTGAGCGCGGCAGGGACAGGGTCTCGTTTGCCGCCTCAATCGTGGAGTCGGGGTGGGATCCGCGGTGGGGTAAATTGACCGTGCGATGCCAGGAAGTCGGCATGCTGGATCGCGGTGATCACAAGCGATTGGTGATAGTAGGCAGCAAAGAGCTGCGTTCGAATCGTCCGCCATTTGTCCACATTGCCAGCCGGTGACGAAGCGTGTTTTTGGCCCGGATGAAAGCGCCTGCCCTGTGGTTCCGAACGCGGGGGAATTCGACGCGGATGGTTGGACAATCAACTCCTGCAGCGCAGGCTTGATGGTGGAGACGGCCGGGGGCGACGGGAAGAAGAAGGGGTGACGCAGTCTTCTCGCGCCACCCCTCTCGTTTTGCTGGTTGGATATCCTGAACTGAACGTGTGGTTCGTTAGTCGGAGAAGCGGTAGAGAATGAGGGCGAGGCTCGATGCGGGGAAGTTGCCAAACGACTCCGACGTTCGGTCGGCGTCGGTGAGTTGCAGCCGCACATCGACGACTTCGAACGCTGAATGCCTGGCTTCCAGCTCCGCTATGCGTGCGTTGATCCGATCTTCCATACTCTGGCCGGTAACGATTGGCACCAGCGACACACGAACCTGAGACACACAATCCTCCAGGGCCATAAACGGGACCCATAATGATGTGAACTGAAACCGGTCTCATCATCATACCCAAACCCGCTCGGGCAGTGACGAACTGATGCACGACCTGTGCGCGGAAGCGAACCCACGGGCACGATTCATCAAGTGAGGAAGCCTGCACTCGCCTGTGCGTCATGACGACCAGTAAATGGCTCGATTCTGGTGGCAATGCCGTTGCGCCGGGGGCATTGAATGGTAGTCTGGAGTGGGTCCCAGCCCGTCGCTTCGTTGTTCGCCAGGTGCTCGCCGATGGACATTGCGTGTCGCCCAACTACCGAGATCGACACGGAGAATCATCCCTACCCCTTTGACCTCTGGCGCGAATTGATCAAGTCCACCTATGACATATCGGTGCCGGACGCTGACCTGCACAGGTTCAGGGTGGCGTTCAGGGGCTGGAGCCTTGGATCTGTGGCACTGACCCAGGGCAGGATCACCGCCCAGGTGTTCCGGCGTGACGCGGCCATGGTTCGCCAGGATCAACTGGACCAGTATGGGGTGTTTGCCCAGGGCATGGGTGAGCGTCTTTCCACTGCTGGCGGACAGGAACGGTTGATCCGCACGGGCGACATCCAGTTCTTCGACATGGCTCAGGAAGAGGTCTCGGTTGCCAGGGACGGCACGTCTGGCACGCTGCTTCTACCAAGAGACGTGGTGGAGCAGGTGTTGCCCGATGCCGCCCGGCATCATGGAGCCGTGCTCAACGACGGAGCCGCCCGCGTGCTGGCGAGTTACATCCTGACGGTTGGTGAGCAATTCGAATGCGTGCCGCCTGCCGCCGTGCCCGCCATCGCCAATGCGAGCCTCGAACTGGCATTAGGGTGCCTGACCAGCGCGCTGGGCGGCTCGTCGACGATGCCGGCGCAGGCGTTCCACCAGAGCATGCGGCGACGGATCGAGCGTTACATCAACGAGCGGCTGGGTGATCCGGACCTGAGTGCGGCCCGGATCCAGAGCGAGTTCGGTCTGTCCCGCTCGACGCTCTATCGACTGTTCGAGTCGTCACACGGCGTGGGGCGTTACATCAAGTACCGCCGCCTGACCCGGATTCGGGCGATTCTGGTCGAGAATCGGGACACCCGCACGCTGGCGGCGCTGGCGTCCGACTTCGGCTTCCAGTCGGGGGCACACTTCAGTCGCGAGTTCCAGCGGCAGTTCGGGTGCTCCCCGAGTGAGGTTCGCGCCGGGGTTTCGATCAGTGTGGGGACTTCGCCGCGCGACACCAGCATGGACGCACTCTACCGCTCGATTCACGCCTGAGCCCGCGCAGACGACGCTGCGAGTTTGCGCCAGGGCGACCAGCCTCGCCATAATGCCAGCCATGACCGAGTCCGAGAACCCTGTGAGGATCATGGCCCGGATGAGCGACGAATCACGACCGTGTCCGAATTGCCAGCAGCCGCTGACCGCTGACATGACGACGTGTCCAACCTGCGGGACCAAAATCAGGTGGGACGACCTGTGGCCGACCTGGCATGGGGTGCCCTCGACAGCAGTCTCCGAGAATGCTGAATGGTCGTCGGCGCCATCGCCGGAAGTCACTGCCGATTTTATCGCGCTGCCGCTGGACCCGGCATTGGTCGATGTCCCAATCTCCCGGCCAGGCCATCGAGGGGCTTCGGTGCTCCTTGTAGGCAGTATCGTGGCGTGGATTCTGGTGACCCTGATGTACGAGCGAGGCAACCCGGCTGCATACTGGGACTTCGTCTGGTTCGCCCTGGCGATTCTGACGATCGGCCTCGGGTTATGGCTGGGGGTTCTCCTCGTCAGGCGAGCCCGTACGCATGGATTTGGGCCAGCCCTCAGGTGGCTGGTGTCCTAGCTCTCCAGATCATTTCCACCTGACCTCGAGGCACCCACCATGACTGACCGACCACACGTGGTTTACCTGCATTCGCACGACACTGGTCGGTACGTGCAGCCCTACGGCTACCCAGTCATCACCCCTGCCTATCAACGGCTTGCCGAGGATGGCATCGTCTTCCGGCAGGCATTCAGTGCGGCACCAACCTGCTCTCCCAGCCGGGCAGCGCTGCTTACCGGTCAGTCACCTCACGCGGCGGGGTTGCTGGGGCTGGTCCATCGCGGCTTCCGGTTGTACGACCCGCGGCAGCACCTGGCGACGACGTTGCGAGACCATGGATACCAAACGGTGCTGGCTGGTACGCAGCATACGTGGGCTGGACCGGCGTCCGAGCAGGGGTACCTGCACCATTGCACGCCCGCTGGCGGGTCCAGCGCTGACTATGCCGACGCAGCGATCGCGGTTTTGAACCAGTACCGCCGGGGTGACGCTCCACTCTTCCTGGATATCGGGTTCAACGACACCCATCGGGTCTATCCCGAGGTCGATGCGGCCGATACGCGCTATGTGCGGGCTCCGGCCCTCTTCCCCGACACAGCCGAAACACGCCGCGACTGGGCGCGGCACCTCGCGTCGCTCCATCGGCTGGACCGGGCGGTGGGGAGGGTGCTGGATGCACTCGACGCGACGGGAATGGCCGAGAACACAATCGTGATCTGCACGACAGATCACGGCCTGGCATGGCCCGGCATGAAGTGCACCCTGACCGATCACGGGCTGGGGGTGCTGCTCATTGTCCGGGGGCCAGGAGCGCTGAGCGGCGGGTGGGTCAGCGACGCGCTTGTCTCGCAGATCGATCTCTATCCCACACTCTGCGATCTGCTGGCGATCGAGCGGCCCGCCTGGCTGACGGGGCGATCGCTGATGCCGATCGTGCGTCGTGAGGCGGATTCCGTGAACGACGCCGTGTTCGGGGAAGTCACGTACCACGCTGCCTACGAACCCCAGCGGGCCATCCGCACCGAGCGCTGGGCCCTGATTGAGCGTTTCGACAGTCGTGACCGGCCCGTGTTGCCGAATATCGATGCGGGCGAAACGCGAGACCTGTTGCTGTCCCGGGGGCTGGCGGAGCGAGATGTAGCGCCGCTGGAATTGTTCGATACCTTCTTCGACCCCATGCAGCTTTGCAACCTCGCGAACGATCCGGCCTGTGTCGAGGTCAGGCATGATCTCCGCCGACGGCTCCATGCGTGGATGTCCGACACCGACGACCCGCTCCTGCGGGGGCCAGTTCCCATGCCGCAGGGGAGCGTCGCCAACCCGGTCGATGGCCAGTCTGCCGACGAGATGCCGCTGCCCGCCTCGATTGGGTGAGGACTGCCACAAAGTTGCAACACCGGCACGGTGGTGATGTGCATGTTCTTGACGGGTTGAAGGGCATAGTTGGGCCAGAACAGAAACGCAGCCGCCGAGTCGACAGGGAGGTGACGAAACGGACGCGAATCAGCTTGGAAGACGGGTTCGGAACACACGGCAGAAAGGTCTACGGACATGACCAACATGACACGACAGAAGGGGCTGGTCCTCACCGGAATCGCCGCCCTGCTCTACATTTTCCTCGGTATCGCCTTTGCTGACGGCATGTTCGATGTCGGCAACTTCTGGTCAAGTGAATTCATCTTCGAGGGCACCTGGCTCACCTATGCCCTGCTCGCCGCGATCATCATCCTGGGCGTGGTGAACGCCAACCGGATTCCGGAACAGGGCATCACCCTCGACGCCGGTACCACGCGGGGCGAGGGGCAGGTCGATGATCCGGCCTGGTGGAAACTTCTTCTTGGCAACACCTACCTGGCGGTTCTCTGGCTGCCGATTCGGTTCTTCGTTGGCCAGGAATGGCTGATGGCGGGTGAACACAAGGTTCGCTCGTCGGCGTGGATGGATGGCGGTACGGCGCTGCAGGGCTACTGGACCAGCGCGACGGCAATCAACCCGGAAACGGGCGCTTCGAGAATCACCTACAGCTGGTTCCACGACTTCATTAGCTACATGCTCGATCACGAGTGGTACACCTGGTTCGCCAAGCTGGTTGCAGTCGGTGAAGTGCTGGTTGGACTCGGCCTCATCTTCGGAGCGCTTGTCGGTATCGCCGCCTTCTTCGGCACGGTCCTCAACTTCAACTTCATGATGGCCGGCACGGTCAGCTCGAACCCCGTCCTCTTCGGTCTCACGGTCTTCCTGGTCCTCGGTTGGAAGGTCGCCGGTTTCCTCGGTATCGACCGCTGGTTGCTCCCGCTCCTGGGCACGCCGTGGCAGCTGGGCAAGGTTGCCGGCGAGCGACACGACACACCGCTGGTGGGTGGACACCCTCACCCGCAGAGCTAGCAGACCACTGACGGTTCTGGAGCGTATTCCGAGAAGTCGCACAAATCCGATTCTCACCTCCCACACTCCAGAGCGAAGGAAGCCCCGCCGGAATCATCCGGCGGGGCTTCTGTGTGCAGTGCACGTCGCGAGCGCGGGAGGTTAAGGAGGGCAGGGCTGACGGGGTGGCCCTGACGATCCGCCCGGTGAGAGAGATCATTGAGCTCACTCACCGGATGGAGGTATGCGCTCCCTACAGGGGGCCGCCAAACACCTGGACGGCGATCCGGTCAGTCTCGACATCAGTACCAGCCATCGCCAGTCTTTGCTGCACCTGCTGCTGGACGCCCGCCGCGAGCTGGCGGCGAAGCTGCCCTGGAGAGGCGTCGAAGTCAACGGGATCGATCACCATCACGCGGGTGTCGCCAGTGCTAGCCGATCCCAGGATCGAGACTCTCAGCCCGACACGAAGGCCACTCTCGGACTGTTGAGAGGGACTGGTGCGAAGCACCGTGGCGGCAACGCGGAGCGCGGGCGCAGCAGTTGCATGTGCCCGGGTGGTGTCGGCGAGCAGCGCGCCGGCGGTGGGGAGTGCCGCAGCGGCCCCAAAGACTTTTCGGCGGGAGAGACCAGGTGAATCCTTCATTGGGGTTGCCTCCAGTCGACGCGACGATCAGGACGTTGGCGTTGCCGGTGCGTCGGGATCCAGTTGCTGGGTTTCAGGGAAGACCACTGGGTTGGGCGGTCCAAGGACCGGCTTTTCACCTTCCGGCTCGGCCGGCACCACGCTGAACTGGCCGCTGCCGTCAAGCGATGGACCTTCGGTGAACCGGCCCTCCAGCGGTGCGACGTCCTCACCGATGCGGGTATCGACATATACGTAGCTAAACGCGGTGTTCTCCTGATCCTGCGGGAAGCTATTGGGAATGGGGAGCACACCCTTGTACCCACCAAGCTCCTCGATTACCGCCAGCCACTGCTGATGGTGCATGGTGTCCCGAGCAATCAGGAAAGACAACATGTCCTTCATGCCGGGGTCATCGGTGTACTCAAAGAGCCGAGTCGCCAGCAGGCGTCCCGTCGACTCGGCGGTGGCATTGGCATACATGTCGGCAGCGAGGTTCCCGCTGGCATAGACGTGCGAGCAGTCGAACGGCACGCCATCGGAGTCGACCGGCATCGCGGAAAGACCTGCGGAGAGATAGTTCTTCAGGTTCATGCCGCCAAGCACGGCCGCCAGGGCGGGGTCCTGGCTGGTCGCCTCTTCCTGGAGCGCGGCCGGCGCACCTTCGAGGTTGAGGGCTACCGCGGTCGAGAGCATCTCGATGTGGCTGATCTCCTCAGTGGCCGTGGAGAGCAGCATGTCCCGGTATTTGGCGGGGCCGCGTGCGCCCCATGCCTGGAAGAAGTATTGCAGGCAGACACGGATTTCGCCTTCGATTCCGCCAATCGCCTGTTGGAGCATCCGTGCAAATACCGGGTTGGGGGTGTCAACGCGAACGGGATACTGCAGCTTGCCATCGGTGTAAAACATCGGGGATTGTGCCTTTCCTGGTCAGAATGAGGCGTGGTGCAGCGGACCGAATTAGGGGCGCCGCGATGAGGTGATGCGGACGGGAACGGGCGCCGCTATGGGCGGCTGGTATCGGGGCCAGACCCAGGAACGCCACCGGAGGGAGAGCAGATAGAGCGTTTGCGCCATGTGCGAGTCTCCTTTCGTTTGTACCGACTGGTACGTGACAGGGGAACCGGTTTCCGGTCGTGGCGAACGACCATGGCCGGTGCACGCCTCGACCTGGTCAACGTTTGCAACCAGGGCATCAGGAGGGTGCTCCTCCATCCTGACCACTGCCTCCCGCCTCAACCAGCGAGCATGCGGAGTAGACGTGAACTGCATAGGTCGGGAGTGGTTAGCGTGGACTTTGCTTGCGGGGGCGGGTGAAGACGATGCGACCTGGAATCCCACACGAAAAAGCACCATCAGCAGGAGTGCTCCCGCTGATGGTGCTTTGCGTCGAATTGACGTGTGTCAGAGCCCTCGGCCGGTATGGCAGGCCAGCGAGTCGGAGGCGATGACTACGCTGGGAGGTTCGCCATCACCTCACGGGCGACTTCCAGCGTGCGGTCGATGTCTTGGTCGGTGTGGGCAGCCGACACGTGGTTACGCTTGAGGGCGGTCGGGATCATGAAGATGCCGCGCTCGCACATTCCCTTGCGGAATGCGACATCGCGAGCGTCGTTGTTGCGCAGCAGGTCGTCGTAGCGCGAGATGTTGGGATCCATGAAATAGGGGACGAAGACCGATCCGAAGCGCTTGACCGAGAGTTCGATGCCGAACTCCCTGGCGATCTCGGTCAGTCCTTCGTCTGCCCGCTGGGCCAGCCGGAAGGTGTGCTCGTGAACCGAGCCATCCTCCAGCGCGGCGATGGTAGCGAGTGCGGCCTGCACGTTGAGCGGGTGCCCATTGTAGGTGCCGGCGAAGAAGACCCCGCCGCCAGGGCCAAAGCGGTCCATGTATTCGGCCCTGCCGACGAGAGCGGCGATCGGGTAGCCGTTGGCCATCGCCTTGGCGAACGTCGTCAGGTCGGGCGTGACGCCGCAGATCGACTGGTAGCCGCCGAGGCTGTGGCGGAAACCGGTGATGACTTCGTCGAAGATCAGCAACGCGCCGTGGTTGGTGGTTTCGGTGCGCAGGGCGTCGAGAAACTCCGGGGTTGGCAGCACGCAGCCGATATTGTGCGGAATCATCTCGACCAGCACGGCCGCGATCTCGTCGCCACGGGTGGCGAGCAGGTCCATCAGGGCTTCGACATCGTTGTAGGGCAGGATCAGGGTGCGGTCGACGGTGTCCTGCAGCATCCCCAGGGAGAGCGGATCCTTCTGGCCCATGCGCTCCGGCGGCGTGATGACGTTCATGGCCACGGCGTCGTGCCAGCCGTGGTAGGTGCCCTGAAACTTCACGATGCAGGAGCGGCCAGTGACGGCCCGCGCCAGCCGGAGGGCGGCAAAGGTGGCTTCCGAGCCGGAATTTGCCAGCACTACCCGCTCGGCGGAGGGCACGAGGCGGTTGAGAGTTTCGGCCAGGTCGATTTCGAAGGGGGTGACGCCTGCCCCCATCAGGTCAATGTTGGTGGTAGCTTCCCGCACGGCCGCGTTGACGCCAGGGTGGTTGTGGCCAAGGATCAGCGGGCCGAACGCCGCATGGTAGTCGAGATGGCGGTTGCCCTCGATATCGGTGAAATACGCCCCCTCGGCGCGGTCGACGACCAGCGGCCAGGGGAGGGCCCGGTTACCGGAGTTGACCCCACCCGGGATCACCGCCTTTGCGCGTTGGGTCAGGGCTTCCTGGGTCAGAACTGTTGCCACGGTGTTTTCCTCTCGCTGGTGTGACTGGTGAGATTACGAAACAAATGTCCCGATGGTCCATCCGCCGTCGACGGCGATATTCTGGCCGGTAAGGTACGACGCTTCGCTCGAAAGCAGGAAGCCCACCACATTCGCGACTTCCTCGGGACGGCCCATCCGGCCAAGCACGGTCATTCCTTCCCAGAACCGCATGCGGTCCGGGTCATGTTTGGCGATCTCCAGGTCAGGTCGCCCGGAGTCAATGATGCCGGGACTGACGGCATTGACCCGCACCCCACGGCGACCGTAGTCGATCGCCATTGAGCGGGTCAGGCCGAACAACGCGCTCTTGGCGGTGACATAGGCGGCATGGTTGCCGGCCCCATTCATGCCCTCGACCGAGGCGATGAAGACGATGGAGCCTCCTCCCCGCTCGAGCATGACGCCCGTGGCATGTTTGGCGATGCGAAACGCACCGTCGAGCGTGATGGCCATAACGTCGCGCCATTCGTCATCGGGTTGGGTGGCAGCGCCATTGGGACCACCGGTGTGCGCCGCCGAAACGACCAGTCCGTCGAGCGCACCATAGCGGTCGACCGTGCTGGCGACGACCTGTTCGGCTGCGGCGGGTTCCCTGGCATCGTAGGGAAAGAAGGTGGCACCGATCTCGCGAGCGGTCGCCTCCCCGGCCGTAACGTTGATGTCGGCGAGAGCGACCTGGGCGCCCTCGGCAAGGCAGCGGATGGCGCAGGCCCGCCCGATGCCGGTTCCACCGCCGGTGACGAGCACCACCTGGCCGGCGAGACGGCTCACGAGCTCACTCCTGACTGCCTGAGCTCGTGCAGGAGCCTGACACTTTCGTCGACGATCACGGCCTCGGCCTCCGGCGCGAGCGGTGAGACTTCTACCTCATAGCCGGCCAGCGGATAGGCCGCCGCTGTCGGTAGGTACGCCCAGCCGACGCCGGTGTACCCGGAAACGAGGGTGGTAGCGAAGGGTGATTGCGCCTTGATGGCCATGCCGATTTCCGTGAAGGGTTCGGCGGCCATGCCGATCAACGCGATATCGTCGCCCAGGGCGATGGCGTGAAGTTCGACTGGCCACTGCGGCCGGTTGGCGACATTGCGTGAGAGTCCGGCTCGCATCCCGGCCCGCTTCGCCAGCATCGTTTGCTGCTTGATCTCCTCGTCGGTACCGGTTGCGCGGAGGCGGTCGAGTTCGGCGATGTGCTGGGCGAACTCGCGCTCGAAGGTGTCGGGATCACCAATCTGGCGGGTGGGCAGGTTCACCGTGCGGGAGATCACGCGCAGGGCACGGTCTTCATCCGGAAGTGGCGTTTCCTCGTAGATCGCCAGCGGAGCTCCGGATTCAAGGGTTCCGGCGTAGGCTTCGCCTCTGGCTGGCAACTCCACGCCCCACCAGAGACGATTGACCTCATGCCCCAGCATGGCACCGAGCCGGCGATATTCGTGCAGGCCATTGCGTGCCACCCCGCGGACAGGGCCGATATCGCCGGCCGCTCCCTGCAGGAAGAGGCAGGTGGAGCCGGTGGCGGTTTCGACCACCCGCTTCATGGCACCGGGATAGTCCGGCGTGATCAGGTCGCAATCGGGACCAACGGTAATCGGGTGGCACGCAAAGTTGACCACCGTTGCCAGTGGCTGGCCCGCAAGGGTGTCGATCCGCAACATCTGGACTTCCCGGTCGACGGGGCCCTGATGGTTGCGTCCGACGACCACGACATCGTCGCCCGGCCGCTGGAAGCGCCGGTTGACCGAGATGTCCGACCTGCCCGAGGCGGCGGCGAGTCGCACGGGTTGCAGGTTCTGGATCGCGGCCCAGGCGACGCCGGCTGCTTCGTCGGCGATCCGGGCATCGTAGGCAGGAACGAGATCGGCGCCCTCCGACATCCAGGCACTCCAGGTGCCACCACTGACCGGGCCGGAATGGGTGTGGGTGTAGGAAATCCGGATGTTTCCCTCCGGCAGTCCCGTGAGCCGGGCGATTGCGTCTCGCACCGCCTGCGCCTCTGGCTCGAAGAGGTACATGCAGTCGATGTCCACGATCACGGTGACCAGATCGTTCTGGGCGAGCGCCAGGGCCGTGACCCACAGTGGCAGATCCACGCCGGTCGCCCGCTGGTGCGCCTGAGCGCCCCAGCCAGCGTGCCCGATGCCCAGCGGTGGGGTGATGTCTGCCCGGGCCACCCCGGCCCGCAACGTTGGTTCCACCGGACGATTCATCCTTTCGCGCGGCTACGATGCCTTCATGGACTTGAGCAGGTCGATCGCGGCGTCCTGGGCGAAGTCCGCCGACTCGGCAATGAACGGCGTGACTTCTATCTCGTAACCGCCGTAGGTGAACGAGTCGGTGGTAGGCAGATAGCCGGAATTGGGGCCGGTGTATCCCGAGACGATGGTGACGGGGTATGGCGAGGCTTCCTGAATTGCGAGCCCGGTGGCCGCAAACAGTTCGACCGAAAGGGCGATCAGGGCGATTTCCTCACCAATGATGGTGGCGAAAATCTCGATGGGCAGGACGGTGGTGTTCTCGACCCGGCGGTTCAGGTTCTCGCGCATCGAGGCCCGCTTGGCCAGCATCGTCTCGCGGCGAATGTCGTCGTCGGACCCACCTTCAGCACGGAGCTTGACCAGGTTCGCGGTGTGTTCCCTGAGGGCGGCAGCAAGAGCGTCGGCATCATCGGCGAGTTTGACCGGGAGGTCGACCGAGATGCGCGCAACCCGGAGCTCAGCCGGAACATCGGGAGTCGGCTCGTCGGCGTACCGGGCCAGTGGCGCACCGGATTCGACCGTTTCCACATAGCGCTCGGTGGTGACGACAGGATCGGCTTCCCACCAG
>JAEZJB010000337.1 GCA_023415845.1 Chloroflexota bacterium
CTCGCCGTATTCCTCGATGCCACCGTGATCCGCCTGGTCGCCCTGCCAGCGGCAATGATCCTGATGGGCCGATGGAACTGGTGGATGCCAGGCGGTCATCGCCTGGTTGAGAACCACAGTCCGCTTACGGAGGAACGCGTGTGACTGTGACGATTCGGCAGTCGGTCCCGGCCGACGCTCCGGCACTGCACGACATCCGCAGTGAGGTCAGCGCCCGCCAGTTCCAGCCGCTCCGGAGACTCCCCCTCGATCAGTTCACTGAAACCCTGCGCCACCGCACCGCCCAGACTCTGGACGCCTCCCTTTCGGGCAAGACGCAATGGACCATCGAGGTCGATGGCGTGATCGCCGGCTGGGTAACCATTAATGTCACCAGTCGCGAACACGGGGTCGCCTCAATCGGCTACACCATCGCCGAAGCCCATCGGGGCAAGGGCGTCGCCACCTGCGCCGTCCGGAAGGTGATCGATATCGCCTTCGATCCCGGAGGACTGGACCTCCACCGGCTCGAGGCCGTCGCTGCCGTCGCCAACGCCGCCTCGCGACGAGTCCTGACCAAAGCCGGGTTTCAGGAGGAGGGTCTCGCTCGCGGCCTGCTGGTCATCGGCGGCATCCGCGTCGACCACCTGACGTTCGGCCTGCTCCGATCCGATCTGTCGCCCTAACCAGCACTTCCAGCGAGGCTTGAGCTAATACAGCCGCCGGTTCGGCAGTTCGTCGCGCACCAGGGCCACGGCAATCTCGTTGTGACGCCGCACGATTGGCGCCAGGTCGAGATCCACCACCTCACCGTCGCGCACCCGCACAACCCCGTTGACCATGCTGAAGTCGACCCGGCCCGGTTGGCAGAACACCAGCGACGCTACCGGATCGTGCACTGCCCCACCCGCGTACGACAGCGTATCGACCCTGATGCCAATCAGGTCGGCCATCATTCCCGGCGCCAGCATCCCGATGTCGTCGCGGCCAAGCACCTCGGCCCCACCTCGCGTTGCGATCCTCAGGACCTCCCGCGCCGTCATCGCCTCCGGATCTCCTCCAACCCGCTGCAGGAGCATCGCCATCCGCGCTTCGGCCAGCAAGTGCGAACCGTCGTTCGAGGCAGATCCGTCGACACCCAGCCCCACCCGCATGCCACTCGCGCGCATTCGGCCAACCGGCGCGATCCCCGAGGCCAATCGCATGTTCGACGAGGGGCAGTGCGCCATCCCCGTTCGCGTCTGCCCCAGTCTCGTCACCTCCTGGTCGGCCGGATGGACCACATGCGCGTGCCAGACATCCGTGCCCGTCCAGCCAAGTTCCTCGCAGAACTCGACCGGGGTCTTGCCGAACGTTTCGAGGCAATACACATGCTCGTCGAGCGTCTCGGCGAGGTGAGTATGGGAATGGACACCGTAGCTCCGTGCCAGCGCGACGCTCTGCTCCATCAGGCGAGGCGAGACGCTGAACGGCGAGCAGGGCGCCAGCACGATCCGGGTCATGGCGCCCGGATTCGGGTCGTGATACGTCTCGATCACACGCCGCGAATCGGCCAGGATCGCGTCCTCGTCTTCCACAACGGCATCAGGTGGCAATCCGCCCTGGCTCTCGCCCACCGACAGCGATCCGCGCGCCGCATGAAATCGAACGCCCACCGCCCCGGCTGCATCGATCTGGTCGTCCAGCCGCGCGCCGTTCGGCCACATGTAGGTGTGATCGCTCGCGGTCGTGCATCCGGACAGCAGCAGCTCAGCCAGCGCGATCTTCGTGCTGACCTGAATCGCCTCCGGGGTCATCCGTGCCCAGATCGGGTAATGTGTCTTCAGCCACGAAAACAGGTCCGCATTCTGCGCGGCGGGCACCGCTCTGGTCAGTGTCTGGAAGAAGTGGTGGTGAGTGTTCACCAGTCCCGGCAGGACCACCATCCCGGTCGCATCGATCGTCTCGCGCGGTCCATCTGGCTCCGGAACCGCATCCTCCGCCGCTCCCAGCGCCACCACCCGATTGCCATCGACCAGCACCCAGCCGCCCGCCAGCTCCCGGTTCTCGTCGTCCATGGTGGCGACCACCATGGCATTGCGGATCAACGTCGCTGGCATCAGGATGCTCTCCCGGCTTACGCGCCGCTCAGGCGCATCAGGAACATGTCGATCGCGCCTCGGGTCTGCTCGGCACCGGGCCCAAGAAACACGTCGGGTCCGGAGCCCTTGATGGTCAACACCTCTGCCTGCGGCAACGTCTCCTGCATCCGAAGCGCCATCTCGTCATCGATCCGGCTCCGTTGCCCGCGCAGAATCAGCACCGGCGCCACCACCCTCCGCAGGACATCCCAGTCGCTCCGCGGCGCCGCGGCGGATTCGACCCGCGCTACCGCGTCGAGGTCATGCTGCCAGCTGAAGCGCCCCTCGTGCTCTTCCATGTCATCCGGCATGTCATGACGCGCCCGCTCGACCGATACACCGAGCCCGTCCGTATAGAACGTGATGGCCTCGTCTTCCGAGGCAAATTCGCGCGGTATTCGCTCGATGAACGCCATCCGCCGCGCCGCCCGCTCCGGACTCACCTCCGGAGCGCTGTCACCGAGCACGGCGCCGTGCACCAGGTCGGGTCGCGCAGCGGCAAGGTGATAGGCCACAACCCCACCGTGGTTGCGTCCAATCAGCACCACCCGCTCCATGCCGAGGTATTCGATCAGCGCCGCGACATCCCCCGCCAGGGCGCCCGGATCTGCGGCCGCGTCACTCGGCAGCGGCGCTTCCCCTCGCCCACGCAGGTCCGGCATCACCACGCGATGCCGCCGCGACAGGTAGGTGGCGAGGTGCGAATGCGGGCTGGCCCGCTGGAGAATGCCGTGCAGCATCACCACCTGGCAGGCGCCGGGACGTCCAGGACCATCCCACTCGAGCCACGACAGGCGCATACCGTCCGGTGCTGCCGCCTTCCGAACTGCTGGTTCCTGCTTCATACCTGCCTTCCTGGTCAGACCCATCTGGCACATTTTGAGAGGAGAAGGATACTACCGGCTCGCCAGCGCAAGATCACTGTACGACCCGGCCACGACGTCCAGTCCGGCGAATCCCAGGGCGGTGATAACCTCCTGGTGCTCCCTGGCTGCAGCCTCGTCGCCCTGGCCCGCAATCACGGTCTCCAGTTCCCCATACGTTCCCAGACCCTTCACGCGATCCAGGTGCACCCGCGTGTGACCTGTCACGACCACCAGCCGCTGTTTGTCGACGGTCACCAGCTCGTCATGCGTCATCCTCAGGGCTCTCAGCATCGCCTGCACATCTGCACCGGCGATCGGCACCACCTCGTATCCGCTCCAACGCGATCCCGCCTCGTCAGACCGCTGGTAGGCAATCAGTTCCCCACGCATCACCTCGGCCGGGTTCGACCTAGCCCGAAACTCGCGCAGTTTCAATCGCCCCCGGACCACCGTGAAGTACGTATCGATCTGCCAGAGGTGCTCCACCGGACCGCAGGCCAGTGCCCGCGCTCGTTCGACCATCCCCTCAAACCTGTCGGGGGGAACCACGACCTTCAGTTCAAGGTTCCGATGGGAAGGCGTAACAGGCATGAGAACCTCGTGCGACGTGGGAAATCGGGCGGTTCGCGGTACACTGGCAGCAACATTTTCGGAGCGGAGTCACCTGGCACCGCTATCGGTACATGAAGCTTACATGGTAGCGGAGGGTTCCCGGCATGCGGTTGTTGCCATGGGAAAGCAAGACGGCGCTCAAGAAGGCAATGGCGGTCCAGCCGCCGCCCCCTCCCGTGGGCTATCGCTTCACGCTCAAGGGGTCTCCTCGCCACTTCGATGACGTCAAGCAGATCATCGAGTCAAAAGGCAGCGCCAAGGTCTATTTTGGCGAAGCTCTCGCCTACGAGCGTGGAGCAGGCATCGCCCTGTGGCGAATCCGGGCCACGGATTTCACCTGGCTCCCCGAGCTGTACGACTGGTGGGCCAACATGGAGCGCATCGAGCCGATCCAGTTCACCTTCCACCTCTACACGCCGGATAACCTGAAGTATCCAGCCCTCGACCTGCGCGAACACTCGCCCAGCGACGTTGCCGACTTCATCCGTCAGAACACCCCATGGGATGGCAAACGGCCGAACGGTACTCGCTAACCAGACTCTGGCGACAACACGACAGGCCCGGCGCGATTCACCGCGCCGGGCCTGTTGTTTCTTCCAGGGTTTGTTTCCGCGCTCGCATCAGTCGGCGGCGCGGTCCTCCGTGGTTTCCGTCAGTTCGGCCAGTCGTTCCGGATGCATCTTCCAGCATTGCGATACGAGCGGTGTCGCCATGCAGAAACCGGCCTCGGTCTCCGAATGAATTGCCCATCCCAGCGCACAGCGCGGCGTGTGTCGTCCCCCGGCAAATGGCATGCCCAATCGGGTACGCGTCAGCATCGGGCAGCCCAGCACGGGGAACCCATGCTCGTCCGCCTCGACCTCCGCACGCAGGGAAATCGGTTCCGCCGCCGGGGGCGACGGTCGCACGCTGGGCTTGAAGACCTCGCCAGTGATCGGTTGCACTGTTTGCCGCCGACCCTGCCGCCGCCGGTTTGGACGGCGATTACCGTCCTCCCTCTGGTCTCCGCCGGTCCGGCCCCGACGATCGTCGCTCTCACCGGCCGGTCGCGTTCGCCGCTCGCTCCCTTCCGCCATCGGTCGCCCACGCCGCTCGCCGCCACCTTCTCCTGCCGGGCGGGGTCTCCGTTCCTGGGTCGCCGCGGACTCCTCACTGACATCCGCTTGCGGGACACTCGCCGTCTCTTGAGGCTGGCGCGCCTGACCGCCTCCGCGGCCACGACGCCGGCGCCGCTCGGGTGGATTGCTTCGGGAACCACTTGCCGTCGCCTGGGCCGGAGCAACATCGCCTCCGGATTGCTCGGTGCCTTCAGCCTGTACCTGGGACTGGTCTTCCGGATTCACGGACCGGTCGCGATTTCGCCGCCGCCCGCGGTGCGTTCGATTCTTGGTCATCGTTGTTTGTTCCCCAGCCCGCGCACCCAGTCGAACGCCTCACGACTCTGCCGTGATGCTGCGAGTGCGACGTCGCCGCTTTTCTGAAACGCCCACGACACGCCCTGCCGCACGAATGTGCGCAACGCAGCGAGGTCGTCGTCAATCGCGCGCTCCTCCAGTCCAGCCGCCGCAAGATGCTCTCGGACGACGTCGTCGGGAGCTATGCGCGTCGCCTGCTGCAACCCCGTCAGGAGAACGTAAAGATCGTCAAGTTGCCCTGCCACCGGAATGATGCCAGGTATCAGGTCCACTGGCGAAACGGCATACGCCCCACCCAGCGCCAGCGTGACCTTGGCCGTCTTGGGCACCCTGCCATCTCGGGCAAGATTGGTCGACAGCCGCACGTAGGCCGGAAGCCGCTTGATCAGGTCCCACATCGGGGCCAGGTCGACCGTGGGATCACTTGCCAGTCTCTGTGACGCAGCGGCCGAGCGCGGCCCGTGCGACCCTGGGTCGGTGGGAGTGGTGTCATTGGTAGTCATGGTGCTCCCTCTTTCTGCGCGAGATGGTCCGCGCTCGCCCAATTGTGCCACTCCGCGTCTGGAACACCAATTCTCGATTGCGAAGCATCGTTTGACCTGACTTGACGCCGTCAATCCCGAATGGCTAGAGGCATATAGGCAAAAATTGCTTTGAAGAGCTATTGAATAACCAAAAAGTGCTAGTCTCAAGTGGTCACCTGCATGCAATTTGGGGGCTATTTAGTCTAGAAAAGGGCTAGACGCAAGTTCTAAATAAGAGCGTCGCAGGAAAAAGTTGCAATGTCGGCCAACGCGGTTGAGCCGATCCACGTACAGGCGGGACCATGCCACTTTCCTCAGTCAGCGACCGCGGAGCAACTCTCACCCCACGGCAACGCGAAGTTCTTCGCCTTCAGGCCTATGGCATGAGCTACGATGAAATTTCGCGTCATCTTGGACTCAGCGTCTGGACAGTCAAGAATCATCACAAGCAGGCAGTCCGTTCATTGCAGTTGTCGCTCACGGTCTATCCGTCCGAACGCGTGCGAACCTCTCTCGCCTGCTACATTCTCGGCCTGCTCGATGGTGGTGTTACCCCCATGGAGATCGTCGAGCGTCTGAAGACGGCCCGCGAGCAACACCCCACCATCACCGAGGAAGGTGAAGAAGAGGCCGAGGTCGCAGTACTCGCCTGACCTGCTCCCTGCACGAAATGACCCGGACGGCTTTACAGCCGTCCGGGGCTTCCCCTGTGCACATGAGAACGATGGTCTGGCCAGAAGGCGCTAACCCCGTAGCTGGCGCAACACGAAGAAGGCGTTGGCCGGACGCTCGGCGATTCGCCGCGTGAAGTACGGATACCATTCGCTCCCGTAGGCGACGTACACCCGCATCCCCCATCCTTCATCCACCAGCTTCTGCTGCTGGTCACGCCGCACCCCGTAGAGCATCTGGAACTCGAACTTCGTCCCCGGAATGCCCTCGCGGTTGGCGTACTCGATCGTCGACCGGATCAGGTTCATGTCGTGGGTGGCAATCGCCGGGAAGTTCCCCTCTTTCAGCAACAGGCGTGTCAGCCGGGCATAGTTCTCGTCGATCTTGAGCTTGTCCTGAAATGCCACGGTCGGCGGTTCCGCATAGGCGCCCTTGACGAGACGAACCCGCGCTCCCCGCGCGATCATGTCGCGCACATCCTGCTCGGCACGGAACAGGTACGTCTGGATCACAATCCCCACTTCGTCGGGATAGCGATCGTGCAGGTCCGCGAAAATCTGCATGGTAACGTCCGTATACGCCGAACCCTCCATGTCGATCCTGACGAACCCACCGACTTGACGAGCCACCTCAAGAATCGCTTCCATGTTGGCAGTCGCGATCTCCGCCCCAAAGTCCAGGCCCAGCATTGTCAGCTTCACCGAGGCGTTCGGCTCCAGCCCCTCTCGCTTGAGCGTCCGGAGCATCTCCTGGTACGTCTCAACCGCCGCGCGTGACGCCTCGGCCGATTCGACGTTTTCGCCCAGCAGGTCGAGCGTGGCGGTTATCCCCCGTTGCTGGAGGGCATGCACCTCACCAATCGCCGTCTCCAGACGCTCCCCCGCCACGAAACGGTTGACCAGCGAGCGCGCCAGCGGGCTTCGCTGGAAAAACCCCGAAACCATGCCGTTGTCGGCGACGGTCAAAATACTGCGGCGCATCATGCTCATTGACGGGGAACTCCGGTAGGGAATGGATGGTTAGTGGGATCGTCACCGGCTGGTGCTTCCTCTGTCCAGTATCCCACTTCACCCCGGCCAATCGCATCCGCAACCGGCAGGTCGTATGCTGCATGAATTCATCCACCGTCCAGTGTCGGTGGTAAGCAGACCACCCCGGAGAAACTCCTGTGACCGTGCGGTACGTCCGCGATGCCCTCCACGACCTCATCCAGCTGGGACCCGCCGAAGAGGCGCTGATCTCTACCCCTGAGTTCCTGCGCCTGGAGGGTATCCAGCAACTCGGGTTCGTCTCGCGGGTGTGGCCCGGGGCCCGCCACACGAGATTCGAACACTCGTTGGGCGTCATGCACCTCACCCGCCGGGCGATCGAGGAATTACGCGCGCATGGCGCCAGCGAGATGTTTACCGACGTCGACGCGCGCACCGCCGTCGCCGCTGCCCTGCTGCACGACATCGGTCACTATCCGTTCTCCCACGCGATCGAAGAACTGGGACCACCGGTGCTGTCCCACGAGGAGGTCGGCCGCTCGATCGTCGAGAACGGCCCGGTGGCCTCGATCCTGTCCCGCGACTGGAGTGTTGATCCCTTCGCAGTCGCCGCGATGATCCATGGTGACGAGGCCCGGCTGACTGCCGGTCAGAGACTTCTCCGTGGACTGCTCTCGGGCACGTTGGATATGGACAAGCTCGACTACCTCCCGCGTGACGCCCATGGGTGTTCCGTTCCTTATGGTGGCGTCGACACCAGTCGCCTGCTGGCATCGCTGACCGTCGTCAGTCCACCCGGCTCGATGGGCATTGCCCGCATCGGGATCAGTGACAAGGGCATCAGTCCTCTTCATTCATTGATCAATGCCCGCCAGGAGATGTTCGACAACGTCTACTGGCATCACACCAATCGCGCCTGCATGATCATGCTGCTTCGCGCGGTTCAGGATGCCATGGTGGAAGGAAGAATCACCCCCACGTCGCTGACCAACCACGACGACGCTTCACTGCTCGCGTTCATGCGTTCGCCTGAAATGCCGGAATCGACTCGCGCCCTCGCCGACGCCCTGGCGCTTCGCAGGATTCACAAGCGCGCCGTCGAGATCAGTGCTGGCGCGTTCGAACTCTACGCGCGTCTCGGCAACCTGCATTTCGATGCCGCCGCCCGCCGCAGTGTTGAACTCGCACTTGCTAGCGCCCTGTCCGAACTGCTTGGTGAACCGGTCCCAGGCACCGCCGTCCTGATCGATATTCCCAAGCCGGAACGGTGGAAGACCGAGGTCTGGGTGACGTTCGCGCAACCGCCGGTTGGCTTCCGGTCACTGATGCCCTGGCGCGATGTGTCCGGCATCGGCGACGAAGATTTGAAGCGATACGAAGAGCACCGGCGGCTCATTCGCATCGTCACGGAAGAGCGGTATCGCGAAGTTGTTTCGGCGAACTGGGAGCAGCTGCTCTATCCTCTCCTTGGCGGAGCGTTCTGAGCCTG
Organism: Chloroflexota bacterium; assembly: GCA_023415845.1. Lineage (GTDB taxonomy): Bacteria > Chloroflexota > Chloroflexia > Thermomicrobiales > UBA6265 > JACCYX01. Next base: position 8,667 of record JAEZJB010000337.1, read on the forward strand.
GGCAC
>JAEZJB010000461.1 GCA_023415845.1 Chloroflexota bacterium
GTAGCCATACCCGACGCTGACGGGCAATCCAATCACCGGTATCGGCACCAGACCAGCCACTACCGACGGCAAAGCGCCATCCATCCCGGCCGCTACGATGATCGCGTGCGGATCCCAGGCCATCAGATCGCGTAGTGGGCCGATTAACCGGTGCAAGCCCGCCACGCCAACGTCGGTGACAAGTTGCAGGTCGGCGCCCATTTCTCGGGCCATGGTTGCTGCTTCGGATGCCACCGGAATGTCCGACGCACCGGCCGCCAGAATTCCCACTCGGGCCCCGCTGGCCTCGGCCGGGCCATGGCCTGGCGCGACCACGATCGCTGTTCGAGCGACGACATCGACGATCAGTTCGTAACCTGCCGGGATCAACGTCGAAAGCTGTGCCTCCTGGTCTGGGCGGACGCGCGATGCCAGAGCCCGCCCTTGTGCGTCCGCCAGTCGGACCAGCGACGTCGCCACCTGTTCCGCTGTCTTGTGGCCGGCAAGCACGACTTCGGGAATGCCGGTCCGGCTGGCTCGGGAAGGATCGAGCCGTAGTGGTCCGGTCTCCGCCCCCGGATCGAAACCTTCCAGCGCATGGACAACCTGGTCAAACGGATCCTGGGTCATGAGGCATTTCCAATCGCGGCAGCTTCGGCGAGCGCGGTATCGATCATGGCAGGGACATCTCCAGGAGACTCGCCCAATTGGAGGTGAGCGAGAAATTCGATATTGCCTGCTGGTCCCTGCAACGGTGAAGCGACCAGGCCGAGCGTGCCGAGCCCGTTCTGGGTCGCGAGGTCTGTCGTGCGCTCGAGGACAAGGCAGTGGACTGCGGAGTCACGCACGACTCCGCCCTTCCCGATTTCGTCACGCCCCGCCTCGAACTGGGGTTTGATCAGCGGAACACACAGTCCTCCCGGCCGCAGGACGCGGGCCACGACCGGAAAGATCAATCCGAGCGAGATGAACGAAACGTCAATCACCACGATGTCGATCGGTTCCGGCAACGACTCCAGGAACCGCGCATTGGTCTTCTCCATCGTGACGACTCTCGGGTCATCACGCACCCGCAGGTCGAGTTGGCCATGCCCGACATCGACGGCATAAACCTTTGCCGCTCCCCGCTGCAGCAGGCAATCGGTGAAGCCGCCGGTACTTGCCCCCAGATCGGCCGCCACCATACCGGTAACGTCGATCTCGAAGGCCTCCAATGCATGGTCGAGCTTTTCCCCGCCCCGCGATACGAAGCGTGGCTTCTGGCGCAAGGTCACCTTGTCCCGCTCGGTGACCTGACGCCCCGCGCGTGTCTCTTTCTGCCCATTCACCAGCACATCGCCTGCCAGAATCATCGCCCGCGCGCGGGATCGAGTGTCGACCAGACCCGCGTCCACGAGGAAGTGATCGAGGCGCGTCTTGCCCGCCATTACCGTCCCTCCTGCCGGCGAACCGTGGCCTTGAATGGTGCCGTCTGCGCGTGACAGATCGCGATCGCCAGGGCATCGGCGGCATCGTCCGGTTGTGGGGCATGGGGCAGGTTCAGGATGATGCGGACCATCTCCTGCATTTGCGACTTGCCCGCCTTTCCGTAACCGGAAACAGCAAATTTCACTTCCGACGGTGTGTACTCGGCAACGTCCACCCCAGCCTGGGCGGCGGCGAGCAACACGACCCCGCGAGCCTGCCCCACCGCGATCGCGGTCGTGACGTTACGGGCGAAGAAGAGCTGCTCGATCGCCATCACGTCCGGCCGGTATGTCTCCAGCAATCTGGTGGTTTCAGCGTGCAGGATCAGCAGCCGCTCGGGCATCGGGGCGTGGGCATCGGTTTCGATCACCCCCACGTCGATCAATGTGGGATCGGTGTCGCCCGAAATGACCCCGAATCCCAGGATCGCCGTACCCGGATCGATCCCGAGCGTGATTGGACCAGATTGGGTCAAGGCGTGACTCCCGTCGATCTCCTGGGACAACGCAAAGGGCCGACGCGAGGCCGGCCCTTTCGCAACCCGTACCTGCCGCTAGACCTGAGCCAGGACCTCGTCGGTGATATCGAGATTCGAATACACCGACTGCACGTCATCGAGGTCTTCCAGCTTTTCCAGCAGCCGGATCGCCTTGACTGCCTGCTCGGGTTCCGGCGCCATCGGTGTCTGGGCCTTCATGATGAGCTCGGCGTTCTCGTACTCGTACCCTGCGGCTTCGAGGGCGCCCGCCACCGCGTGCAGTTCAGTCGGGTCGGTGTAGATTTCGGCCACGCCGTCGTCCACTGAGTAATCGGAGGCACCGGCTTCGATGGCCGCCATCGCGAGTTCATCCTCGTCGCGGTCACCCAACTGGATGGTGATGACACCCGTCTGGTCGAACATCCACGACACCGACCCGTTTTCCCCCAGGCTCCCGCCCGAGCGTGTCAGCGTCGAACGCACCTCACCGACGGTGCGATTCCGGTTGTCAGTCATCGTCAGGATCATGATCGCGGTACCGCCGGGACCATATCCCTCGTAATAGATCTCTTCGTACTGCTCGCCACTACCACCGCCGACCGCACGCTGGATGGCTCGGTCGATGTTGTCCTTCGGCATCGATTCGGCTTTCGCCTTCTGGATCGCGATGCGCAGGCGTGCGTTGGCGTCCGGGTCAGGCAGGCCGGTCCGCGCAGCCACGGTGATTTCCCGGGCGAGCTTCGTGAAGAGTTGGCCGCGCTTGGCGTCGGCCGCGCCCTTCTTGCGCTTGATGGTTGACCATTTGGAATGACCGGACATGCCGCTGGAACTCCTGCAATTGAGAGGAATGACTGCTGAATTGTCGGGGCAAATTATACCATTGCCCCTTTTGGCCTCTCTCCGATCAGGCAGGGACACCGTCGGCGGGCCTTCCAACGCCTGAGCACCCGCCTTTGCAGGTCCCTCATTCCTTCTGCCATGGAATCCGGCGTGCCGGTTTGGCCTCCGCTCCACCCTCCTGAATAGCGCCAAGGTGCCAGTCGCGAACGGACAAACCCGACACTTGATCGCGTGATCACGATAAGTGGATTGCCAGATGGCACTGTATACAATGTGCTTGAAACCGGCTTTGCAGCGATATACACTGACTGCAAGTTCTGCACGCTCAGTGATTCAAGAGGAACGCA
>JAEZJB010000472.1 GCA_023415845.1 Chloroflexota bacterium
ACACGTCTACGAGGTAGTGGGCTCAGGCAGTCTCGACCGTGACCTCGATGTTGTCGCGGGTTGCGCGGGAGTAAGGACAGCGCTGGTGAGCGGCGTCGGCCAATTCCCGGACCTGCTCTGGTTCCAGTCCCGGAATGGCGACAACAATCCTGGCCGCCAGGCTGTAGGGGCCATCGCCGCCCTCCTTGCCGAGGGAGACATCAACCGTGACCTCGCTGGCGGACGCGTCGAGCCCGGCCTCGCGAGCGACACTCATAAGGGCACTCTGGTAACAGGCTCCCCACCCGGCGGCAAACAACTGCTCGGGATTTGTTGCGTCGGGATCGCCGGCGGCACCGGGCGACTTCAGTTTGAGATTGAGGACACCGTCATCGGAGACCGCCGTGCCGCTGCGGCCACCCTCGACCCGGACACTGCTGGTGTAGAACGGCTTGATGGGAGTGATGGCCATGAGGAGCTTCCTTTCGCACCTGGGGATGTGCCGCAGAGTGGTCGGTCAGGCGGACAGCGTACCCGGAAACGAGTCACGGCTCAATGCGGATGTCCACAATGAGCCGTGGCAGGCACGATGAGGCTCGCCGCCTAACTTGCGCGCTTCGAGCTTCCCGCCCCTGACCATGAGAGGTCGGAGCAGGCGTTCGACGAGGCAATCTACAATCCAGCATTCCCCCAGGGTGAGGGAAGCTCGGACTTTCTGATTCTCGCTGGATTAGCTGCCAGCAGGGACGCCGGAGAAACGGGCGAGGGCGAAGTCAGGGATCACCGGGGCGGCTGGATCGGTCGCGAGGGTGGCGAGGTATTCGCCGACGACCGGGGTGAACTTGAAGCCGTGCCCGCTAAAGCCAGCGGCGAGGGTGACGCGGTCGAACTCCGGATGGCGGTCGATGATGAAGTCCTCATCGGGCGTCATCGTGTACATGCAGACGGCGGTATCAAGCACATTGCCGGTGAGCCCGCGCAGATTGCGCTGGATGAATGGCCAGATGGCGGTACGGATATCGGCTTCGACAACTTCGCGAGAGATGGTATTGGGGTCGACCGAATCGCCCTTGTCGTGCTGACCGATCTTGAAGGTTGGGGTGAAGGGATCGGGGATGCCGTAGAACTCACCGTGCTCGTCGTCGTTGATGAAGACCGGGGTGGCCCCCGGAGCGACGAGATCGACGGAGGCGGCGTCAACCTCGAACCAGAGGACGGGTTTGCGGCGGACTTCGAGTGGCACGTTGAGATCGCGCAGGAGGTGCATGGCCCAGGCACCGGCGGTGATGACAAGCCGATCGGCGTGCCAGACATCGGTCGCGGTCACCACCTCGACCCCAGAGTCCGACGCCGACCACGAGAGGACAGGGGTGCGATCGACCACGACTCCGCCAGCGGCAGTCATCTCAGCGGTGAGGGCGGAAAGACCGGCGACGACATCAAGGAAGCCGGCCTGCGGTCCGTAGCAGACCTGACGATCATCGGGCAGATTCCAGATGGGCCAGCGCTGGTTGACGTCGGCGCCGGTGATCCACTCGGCCTCGATGCCGTACTGCTGCGCTGATTCGTATGCGTCACGGGCGCGGTGGTAACCGGGCGCCGAGATGTCGATGCAGCCGATGCGATGGACGATGGACGTTCCCGTTCGCTCCTGGACCTCGGTCCAGAGCCGATCGGATTCGAGGGTCCAGGGAACGTAGCGAGCACCTTCGGCGTAGGCGTGGCGAAAAATTCGGGTCTTGCCGCCGTGGCTGCCCATGGAGTGGATGTGTTCGAACTGCTCCAGGACAACTGGCCGGAAACCCTGGCGGGCGAGCGCCCACCCGGTGGCCGTGCCCATGGTGCCGCCACCCAATACGATAATGTCCGCCGTCCTCGTCGCCATCAGTGCTCACCACGTCTTTACACGAATACCGGAGCTGGATCGTGATGATCCCCATCTCCGCTTCCGTGGAATTCGGAAGGATTCACGGGGCCGGACACGAGCGTCCGGCCCCGCGAGGGACGGCCACGTGCCGACCCCGAAAGCCGGTACCGCCTAGACGAGCTTCGCGTCGCCGAAGGCCTCGGTGACGGCGTGCTTGCGGTCGTACCAGGGGAGATCCTCGATGGGATCCTGATTCCCGGTAGGACCGACCTGTCGCGCGACCGGCTTCGCCCAGCGGGCGGCATTGGCAATGACGGTGCGAATCTGCTCGTTGTAGTAGGTCGGATAGGTTTCGTGGCCGGGGCGGAAATAGAAGACCTTGCCCGCGCCACGGTAGTAGGCGGCACCGGAGCGGAAGACCTCGCCACCCTGGAACCAGGAGACGAAGACGAGTTCGTCCGGCTGGGGGATGCCGAATGGCTCGCCGTACATCTCTTCCTGAGCGAGTTCAATGTAATCGCCGATGCCTTCAACGATGGGGTGACCCTGGGCGACGACCCAGAGACGCTCCTTCTCATCGGCCTCACGCCACTTGAGGTCACAGGTGGTGCCCATGAGGCGCTTGAAGATCTTGGAGAAGTGGCCCGAGTGGAGGACGATCAGGCCAGCGCCGTCGAGCACGCGCTGATGGACGCGAGCGACCACCTCGTCGTTGACCTCGTGATGCGCCATGTGGCCCCACCAGACGAAAACGTCGGTGTTGTCGATGACCTCCTGAGTGAGTCCGTGCTCGGGCTCGTCGAGGGTCGCGGTGCGGACCTTGAAGCCTCCTGCGTGCTCAAGCCCCTCGGCGATGGCGCCGTGGATGCCGTTGGGGTAGATCGAGCCGATGTGCTCGTCCTTCTGCTCGTGGCGGAACTCATTCCAGACTGTGACGCGAATGGGGTTACCCATGATGATTCCTTTCGCTGGCCACGCTTCAACGCGTGGCTTCGTGCCGATGCCGTGACATGGTCGCCGATCCGGGCAAAGCTGTCAGCCGGGTGACCGGGCAAACGGACCCGCAGACGCCGGTGCCGGGCGGTGGCTAGCCGATTTCGTCGAGGCGAACTTCACGTCCGAGCTCGGCGGAGCGGTAGATGGCGTCGATCAGGCGGACGCGATCGAGTCCTTCCTCGCCGTCGGGCGAGACAGGAGTCCCGAGAAGGATGCCGGAAACGAAGCCCTTGATGATCTCTTCGTGACCCGGGCGGCTCTGAAGCCGGGGGTGAGAATCGGTCGTGGTATTGCCGACCTCCTGGTAAATGTCGAGGGTATCGACGTCGGCGTATTTTTTCGAATGAATCCGGGCACCGCCATGCGAGCCGTAGAACTGGACGCCGAAATCGTCATCCATTTCGGTGAACGACGCCCAGGAGGCTTCGAGCAGCATGGTGGCACCATCCTCAAAGCGGAGGAAGGCGGTCGCAAGATCCTCGACTTCGTAATCGACCGGCTCATCGCCAGCGAAGGTCGTGGAGCGCTTGAGACCCCAGTTGCCACGGCCACGCGGGCCAATTTCGGCATAGGTGGCGGCGCTGACGGAGACAACCTTCGGATTGCCAAGGATATAGAGGGCCATGTCGAGGACGTGGACGCCGAGGTCGATCAGCGGACCACCGCCGGCAGCTTCCTTCGAGGTAAACCAGGAGCCCAGACCGGGGATGCCGGAGCGGCGCATCCAGTAGGCCTTGCTGTAGTAGACGCGACCCAGGGCGCCCGACTCGACCTGCTGCTTGACGAGTTCGACGTCGTGGCGGGTGCGGCGCTGGAAGGAGACGGCGAGGATTTTGCCGTTGCGCTCGGCCGCCTCGACCATCTTCCTGCCCTCGTCGGTGTGGCGAGCGAGCGGCTTTTCGATCAGGACATGCTTGCCGGCATCGAGCGCGGCGATGGCGACCGGAGCGTGAAGGAAGTTCGGGACGGCGATGCTGACCGCCTGAATGTCGTCCTGAGCGAGGAGATCCTGATAGTCGCGGTAGATGGTGGGAATGTTGAACCGCTTGGCCAGCGATTCACAACGGTCGGTATCGAGGCCAGCGAGG
>JAEZJB010000474.1 GCA_023415845.1 Chloroflexota bacterium
GTCCATCGGGATGCGGCAAGAGCACGGTGTTGCGGTGCATCAACCGGATGAATGATCTCGTGCCAAGTGCCAGGGTGGAGGGCAGCATCCTCTACTTCGGGCAGGAAATCAATTCGCCGAAGGTGGACCCGGTGGAAGTCCGGCGCAGGATCGGCATGGTGTTCCAGAAGCCGAATCCGTTCCCCAAGAGCATTTTCGAGAATGTCGCCTGGGGGGCGAAGATCAACGGCTACAAGGGGAACATGAAGGAGCACGTCGAGCGGTGCCTGCGGCAGGCGGCGCTTTGGGATGAAGTCAAGGACAAGCTGAAGGAAAGCGGCATGGCGCTCTCGGGCGGCCAGCAGCAGCGGCTCTGTATTGCGCGGGCACTAGCGATCAATCCCGACGTCATCCTGCTCGACGAGCCGGCTTCGGCTCTAGATCCGATCTCGACGCTGAAGATCGAAGAACTGCTGCGCGAACTCGAACAGAACTACACCATCGTGATTGTGACGCATAACATGCAGCAGGCGGCCAGGGTGAGCGACAAGACGGTCTTCTTCTCGCTCAACGAGCGGCGCCAGGGGATCATGGTCGAAGCGGCGCCGACTGAAAAGTTGTTCACCAACCCCGACGACCGCCGAACCGAGGATTACATTACAGGTCGGTTTGGCTAACTCATCGCCGCCGGAAAGGGACTGGAACAGATGGTGCGAACCGCCTACGAACAACAGATCGAAGACCTGCGCGACCATGTCGTGCTGATGGCCAGCATGGTGGACAAGGCGATTGCCCGGGCGATTGATTCCCTGCAAACCCAGGACGTGATCCTGGCCAAGCAGATCCGCAAGGCGGACAAGGAAATCGACAAGGCCCGATGGGAGGGCGAGGATCGGGCACTGACGATTATCGCGACCCAGGCACCGATGGCGAGTGACTTGCGGATGATCGCAGCCGCGCTCCAGATCTTCACCGATCTCGAACGAATGGGTGACCATGCGGCCGGCATCGCCAAAATCGTGATTGACACGGCGGACGAGCCATTGCTGAAGCCACTGGTCGACATTCCACGGATGAGTGTGGTGGCGCGCGAGATGCTCGGGCAGTCCATTACCTCATTCATGGACAAGGATGTTGAGCTGGCACGTCGTACCGCCATTCGCGATGACGATGTCGACGAACTCAATGACCAGATCTTCCGCGAACTGCTGACGTACATGATGGCCGACCCGACGACGATCAATCGGGCGACCCGGTTGCTTTGGGCATCGCATAACCTGGAGCGCATCGCCGACCGCGTCACCAATATCTGCGAACGAGTGGTTTACGCAGTGACTGGGGAGACAGAAGAGCTCGGGGGCGGGCGCAAGAAGCGTCAGAAGGCGAGATTGGCAGCGTCTGCCAGCGGAACGTCCGGGTTGTCCTGACGCCAGGCGGCGAAGACCTCATGCAATTGCCGGGCTACGTCGTCGATCTCCACTGGTGGACGAATGACTCGCTCGACACCGAGGTTGCCTGGCAGGTGTGGCAGGTCGCCGAACAGAATCACTGGCGCTGATGAGCGGGGTTGGTCATCACTGACGAGTGGCGACTGTCCCCGCAAGCGCAAGAGGAATTCGGTGGCCTGGAATGACTGCATCTCGGCGTCGAGGGCGATGAGATCGAATTGACGAAGGCGAAAGACCTCCAGCGCCTGCAGCCCACTGGCGATCACCGACACCCAGAACCCTCCCAGCGGAAGTCCCTCGGCGAGAAACGACGTCAGGTCGGGATCGTCACTGACGACGAGCACATGCGGTCGTTCGTTAGCTCGCTGGGCATCGAGCCGGGGTCTGATTAGGTCTGACATCGAAAAGATTCCTGAACCAGCAGAATCGGAAGCACGGTCTCCCACAGGCGCCGACGTTGTGGGCGGCGTTCTGTGTGCCTGCATTGTAGACTGGCGTCTCGGAGATTCAGGAAGCGCGGTGATGAGGAGCAGGGTGAAAGCGGTTTCGTGTAATGAGATGGTCCTGCCGCTCGTCGAGCAGTATGTTGAGCGACTCGAACTTCCGACAGCGGATCTGTGGTTGACGACCGATCGAGTGACTTACGGGTCTTGGCTTAAGCGACATATCCCTGTCAGATATGGTGGGGCTTATTGCTTTCTCCGGCATGAGCGGAAGCATGCGGTGTTGATCAATCTCGAGCGGATCGACCTGGCGAAACCAAAGGCGCTGGAGATCGTGGTAGCCGAAGAGCTCGTGCACATGCGCGATCACCTGGACGGTGACTTTCGGCGGCACTCACACCATGGACATGACCGCATCGCCCATCGCGTAGCATCGTTGACCGGTGCGACGCTCGAAGAAATTCGCGGCGCGCTGATCCCGGTCGCGCGAAAGCCGTTGCGATATGTGTACGCCTGCCCTGGTTGCCAAATGCAGGTCGAGCGGCGGCGCAAGGGGACCTGGTCGTGCGGACGATGCTCACCGGTCTTCGATGCTCGGTTCCAGATGCAACTGGTGCTGGATCGCCACGCCACATCCTGACATCCACGAGAGGTACGACTACCTGATCGCGGTACACTTCCAGCACGTGGTTCCGCGAATCCACGCGGATGTTCGCCTCTATCTGAGAGCTTGCTCGTGTTGTTGCTGAAACTCTTCTGGGCCGGACTGCGCGACATGTTCAGCCAGTTCATGGTGTTCGCGCTGCTGTCGCTTAGCTGGTGGCTGGCGGTCATCCTGATCGTGCCGGGTCCACCAGCAACCACGGCACTGATGTCCGTAGCGGATCCGCGGCGGATGGGCGCCGCGCCCGAGTTTGGCGACGCCTGGGAGGTGTTCAAGAGCTCCTGGAAGCGTTCGTGGGGGATCGCCGCCTTCACCGTTCCCTTCCTGCTGATGCTGGTCTGGAACCTCACGTTCTTTGGGGGAGTCGAAAGCTACTTTGCCGCGATGGTTCCCTTGTGGACCGTGATGTTCGTACTCCTCTTCGTTATCGCGCTCTACGCCTACTCAATGGCGGGGACCATGGAGTCCGGTGTGCGAAACGCCTTCCGTGGCTCGATGTACGTGCTGGTCAGCCGACCGTTCCTCAGCATTTTCCTTTCCATCATGCTGTTGCTGCTTACGCTGCTGATGGCGGTGATGGTGATTCCCCTGCTGCTGTTCGGTCCGGCGCTGATTGCTTGCATCGTGAACCGCGTGACGTTGACGGTGCTCGGCGAGCCGATCATCGATCCTGATGCGCCAACCCCCGAGCGGGCAGACGAACGGCAGCGTGGACTCAATCCTGATCCGACATTCTTCTCACGCTTTCGGCGGAGCCAAAGCCAGAAGG
>JAEZJB010000002.1 GCA_023415845.1 Chloroflexota bacterium
CCAGAATCGACCGTGACACTCCTGGCTGCAGAAGTGATAGAGCTCGGAGCCATAGGCAACCGATGCCACCACCTGGGTGGGGCGCAGAAATTTGCCGCAAACTGGATCGTGTGACGTCATGGGACCCTTCCTTGTGTTTCGCAACCTCCATTGTGAACACATGGGTGGGGAGGAACCATGGCATTTGGCGCGTATGACCCAACATCGCTGCCACCAGCCACGACCTCCGGGCAGAGACGGCGCCGCCCCAATCCGGTCGGGACCTGTCCGCCACATGGCCGAGGATGGGACCATCACCAGGCAACCTGTCGAACCAATACGAGGAAATGGCCGTGGACCAGAACGAACGACTCCTGCAACACGATCGCTGGATGACCAACCTGATGTACGACGCGGCCGCCACGCTGGACGACGCGCAGCTGGACCAGGACTTCGACATCGGGCATCGCACCGTGCGGAACACGCTCGACCACATCACCGTCGGCATCGAACTGTGGACCGCCCTGCTGGAGGGGAAGCCCGCGGTCTGGGAGCCGAACCCGGCCGATGTCGAAACGATGCGGGCACGATACCTGGCCGCCCACGATCGCTTCGCCGACCTCAGCCGGCAGATCGTGGCGGAGGGACGACTGGACGAGACCTTCGTCGATCCGTGGGACTACCAGCAGAGCAACGGCAGCACGATTCTGCACGTCACGCTCCACAGCCACGTTCATCGCAGCGAGTTGCTTCATATGTTCCAGCGGCTGGGATTTGGCGAGTTTACCCAGGGCGACCCGCAGGAATGGGAGCACATGGCAGGGATCACGCCGCCCCTGTATGTTCCAAACATCGACGCGCCCGGCCAGGAGGCCGTCCCCACTCCGTGAATCGGTGACGGAGCCAGAAGCTCCTCGCATGCATCTCATGACATTGCCACGAGGCAAGTGTCCGAATCGGGTCCGGGCGTTCGTTGTATTGGTGAGGGCGTCCCACCGGGGGATATCGCCACAGACAAGGAGACAATCACCATGCAGTACCTGGTTTCCGTGATTTCCGACGGCACCGAGGTCGATGCACCGGAAGTGGGCCAGGCGATCGACGCCTTCAACGACCGGCTGCGGGCGGACGGCTACTGGGTGTTCGCCAACGGCCTTGCCGAACCAGCCACCGCCACCGTGATCGACAACCGGGGCGAGGCGCCGGTCATCACCGATGGCCCTTACATCGAGTCGAAGGAGCACATCGCGGGTTTCTGGATCATCGAAGCCCCTGACCTTGATGTCGCGCTGGCGCTGGCGACCGATGCTTCGAAAGCCTGCGACCGCAAGATCGAGGTGCGGCCGTTCCACACCTAGTGTGCCGAGGATTGAGAACGGCATTCCTGCCTGTCGTCGACAACGTGATGGAAAGTGGTGAGACGAGATGACGCGATACCTGATTTCGTTCGACGACGGCTGGATGCAGATCGCCGACGAAGACTTCCCCGCCGTCGGCGAGGCGGCGCACCGGGTGGTCTTCGATGCGATGGACGCCGGGGTCTGGGTGTTTGGTGGCGGGTTGGAGAGCCAGCGCGCCAGCATTGTGGCCACTGATGGCACGGTCACCGATGGGCCCTACCCGGAAACCAAGGAAGTCCTCGGTGGATTCGTGATTCTGGACCTGCCCACGCGCGAGGACGCGCTGGGCTGGGCTGCCCGGTTCGCCGAGGCCTGCCGGTGCCCGCAGGAGGTCCGGGAAATCATGGCCGACCCCAGCATTCCGTGACGGTCCTGATTCCATGACCGACCACACAGCCGTGATCACGCGCGTCCACCATCAGGAGTGGGCGCGGGTGGTCGCCGCCCTGACCCGGCGCTTCGGCGACCTCGACATCGCCGAAGAAGCCGCGGCCGAGGCGTTCGCCATCGCCGTCGAACGCTGGCCAGCCGACGGCGTGCCGCCCAATCCGGGGGCGTGGCTGACCACCACCGCCAACCGCAAGGCGATCGACCGCCTCCGGCGCGAAAGCAGGCGCCAGGACAAGCATGAGGAGGCCAGGGTGCTGGATGTCGACGACGATGCCGAGCAACTGGGGGTCATCGAGGACGACCGGCTGCGGCTGATCTTCACCTGTTGCCATCCTGCCCTGGCGATGGAAAGCAGGGTAGCGCTGACACTGCGGATGGTCGGCGGCCTGACGATGCCCGAGATCGCCCGGGCCTTTCTGGTGCAGGAAGCGGCCATGGGACGCCGGATCACCCGCGCGAAAGCCAAGATCAAGGCCGCGCGGATTCCGTATCGGGTGCCGTCGGCCACCGACCTCCCGGAGCGGGTCTCCGGTGTCCTCGCCGTCCTCTTCCTCGTCTTCAATGAAGGGTATCTGGCCTCCAGCGCCGACACCGACCCCATTCGGCACGACCTGACCGCCGAGGCGATTCGCCTTGCCCGCCTGGTCCACGTCCTCCTGCCCAACGATGGGGAAGTGACCGGCCTGCTGGCACTGATGCTGCTCACCGAGGCCCGGCACCCCGCCCGGGTCTCGGCGCAGGGCGAACTGGTCACGCTGATGGAGCAGGACCGCGCCGCCTGGGATCGCGACCTGATCGCCGAGGGTCACGCCCTGGTGCGACAACGGTTGGCGACGGGTGTGGCGCCCGGTCGTTACCAGATCCTCGCCGCGATCAATGCGGTCCACACCTCCGCCCGGGAGGCCGGCGAAACCGACTGGTGGCAGGTGGTCGCGCTCTACGACCAGCTCATCCGGCTTGACCCGTCGCCGATCGTGGCCCTCAACCGGGCGGTCGCCATCGGTGAGCTCGACGGTCCCGGTGTGGCGTTGTCGCTGGTCAACCCACTCGGTGAGCGGCTGGATGGATACCATGCCTATCACGCGACCCGGGCCGATCTGTTGCGGCGGGCGGGTCAGCCCGAGCAGGCCCGCGCTGCCTATGCCCGGGCGATTGAATTGGCGGAGAACTCTGCCGAGCACGCCTACCTGACCCGTCGCCTCGCCGAGCTTGGCTAGCCAGACTGACCGGCGACACTCGGACGCTCGACACCTACCCACGCCCTGAGCACCTGGTCCAGCGCGGTGCGTGAGATGGCAACCAGCGCCGGGTTGGTCTCAAGGTAATAGGGCAGCGCAATCACCGAGACCGAGAGCGCCCAGCCCATCCCGCGCAGCCAGGTCGCGTCGTCGACGCCGAGCGTGGCGCGATAGACCTCGCGCGCGGTCGGCGGGAACAGGTTCCAGGCGGGCAACAGGTCAACCGCCGGATCACCCACCCCCAGGCAACCGAAATCGATCACGGCGGTGAGGATGCCGATCCGCTGCAGCAGGTTGCCGGGTTGGAGATCCCCATGAATCCAGACCGGTGGGCCTTCCCACACTGGCGCGGCGAGGGCAGCCCCCCAGAGCGAGGTGGCGGCCGCCGTATCGATCAGGTTCGCGCAGGTGGCGATCCCGCGGCGGGTGGCGTCATCCCGCTCGGCCAGCGGTACGCCCCGGCCCGAATTGTGGTCACCGGGGCGCGGCCCGCCGCTGGCATCGATGGCCTGCAGCGCCCGCACGAACCCCGCCAGGTCGCGGGCAGCCACCGTCGGCTCGTATAGCCGGTCGAGCGTTACGCTCCGCCCGCCCAGCCAGCGGTAGACACCCCACGGCCAGGGATAGGCGCGGTCTGGTTCACCCATCGCCACCGGCAGCGGAACTGGCAGCGGCAGGTGCGGCGCCAGGATGGGTAGCCAACGTTGCTCCTTCGCGATCTGGCCGGTCGCGCCCGGAAGGCGCGGTAAACGCACCGCGAGTTTCTCACCAAGCCGAAAGAGGGCATTATCGGTGCCGGCCGAGGGCACCGGAGTCAGCGGCAGGTGACGCCAGACCGGGAACTGGCGATCGACCAGGTCGCGAACGGTCGTGGCGTCGATGGGGAACTCGTCGGCATGCATGAATAACGCCCCCTCGGCGTGAATTGCGGCATCGTCTGGCGACGATACCACGCCCGAAAAAAGGGAGCGCCTTCGCGGTGGCCAGGGACAGCGGAGTGAGCAGGTTCCGCACCGGCCATTCGCTCTTCGTTTCACGCTGGTGCCTGCGGAGCGTGTGCCGACATCGGTCGTCGTGAGTTCAGGCGGCCAGGCAGCCTCCGGGCAGATTGGTGAGGCCGCCAGCCGCCCCGTCAACAACATTCGAGCAGGCGACAATGTTCCCGGTTTCCTCCGGCTGGTGGATGTAGAATCCCACGCCCGGCCCATCGACGATGGCGGTATTGCGCTCGAACACGTTGTCGCGACCCCACTCCATGTCATCGATGACGTGCGTCTGGAAACCATCCTGCGGTGAAACGGTGCCGACGTTGCCGACAAGCAGGTAGCCATTGCCCTTGACGTCGACCCAGGAATCGGCTCCCGACAGACCACTGCCATCGAACGAGTTGCCCATGATCAGGCCGCCCGCCGTTCCTTCCTTGATGTCGATGCTTTCCGCCGTCGTGTTCCAGAACCGATTGCCCAGCACCTGGTTGCGATCGCTGCGATCCGGGTCACCATCGGTGATCTTCGGCCAGTTGGAGACGGCCGTGCCGAGATAGACGCCCTCGCCGAACTTTTCGTTGTCGAGGCCGGTGTCATGGATGTCACTGTGCTGCACCACGTTGTCGGTGGAGTCGTTGCGAAAGTGAATTGCCTCATGGCCGATGGTATGGACATCGATGCCACGAGCACAACGCCGGTCACGCCATCGGCCATGACGCCCTTCTGGGCATTGGTGACGGTGACACCGGACACCGTCCAGTAGTCCCCGATCAGGTGCAGTGCGTAGCCACTGGCACCCCAGTCGCCACCATCCA
>JAEZJB010000004.1 GCA_023415845.1 Chloroflexota bacterium
AGGTGCTCCCGGCCTGGACGTAGAGCTTCGGCTGGTCATCCAGCGGCAACCGTTCGACGCCGAGATCGAAGACGCGGCCGTAGGCAATGATTGCTTCCTCGGCGCGATCGCTGAAGTCGAGCGCCCCGCCATAGGCAAACCCGGCACCGGCATCGTCGGTGACGTCGATCGTGCGCTGCTGGAAGAACCGCAATCCTTCCTCGACTCCTGCTGAATCTTCGGCTTTCAGAAGTTCGAACGCTTCCTGCTGGTTCATCGTTCATCCCATTCCACCGGCAATGGCGCCTTCCCAGCACGAAATGCTGACGCCTGCCCTGGCCTCCAGCGGATTGTTCGCATCAGGCCAGGCATGAGTCTCCCTGGCATCAAGGAGCGGCAGGTGGTGAGCACCGGTGGCCGCTCCTCGACGGGCAGGGGGCTAGTTCAGTTCCGGGAGCCACCCTTCGTTGGCGGCAATGAGTTCGTCGACCATGGCGCGGATCTGGTCGAGCGTGCAGACAGCCGCCGTGAGGGGATCGAGCATGACAGCGTGGTAGACGTGATCCTTCCTGCCTTCGAGTGCGGCGAGGACGGCCAAACGCTGGACATTGATGTTCGTTTCGTTGACGGCGGCACACTGGGGCGGCAGGGTGCCGAAGTGGGTGGGCTGGATGCCGTTGCGATCGACGAGGCAGGCGACTTCGACGCAGGCATCGGGGGAGAGATTGTCGATGAGGCCATCGTTCATGACATTGCCGTAAATGACGGTGGGAGTGCCGGTCTCCATCGCATTGACGATCCAGGCGCCGTATTCAAGTGATGGCTTCAATTCGGCAAGGAGGCTCTCAATCAGGGTGCGGTCGCGCTGGCGTTCGGCGTTGCGGCTGCGGACCTCCTCGAAGTCCCAGCGCAGTGGCTCGAAGTGGTCGATCAATTCGTCGTTCTTGCGAAAGTACGGCAGGTACTCGCTGGCGTGCGGGCTTGATTCCGTATGGAAGAAGCCGAAGGCATTCATGATGGTGGTGCGGACACGCTCGCCACCCCAGGTACCCCGGTCGCGGATGTTCTGGTGGATGTATTTGTCGTTCAGCACCTCGCGGAGGGTGGGATAGAGGTCACGCCGACCATCGCGGAACTCGGTGAACCAGGCCTGGTGATTGACTCCGCCGCAGCGAAAGACCACGTTGTCGTAGTCAACGCCCGCGAACTCGGCCAGCATGCGAGAGGTGCCCTGGACACTGTGACAGAGCCCGACGGTGTCGATTCCGAGGGCGCTGAGGTACCAGATGTTCATGGCCATCGGGTTGGCGTAGTTGATGAGCAGGGCGTCGGGGCACACCTGATGCAGGTCGGCGGCGATGGCCGCCAGCGGCGGGACATTGCGGAGAAAGCGGAAGACTCCGCCCGGGCCCAGCGTGTCACCAATGCGCTGGTCGACGCCGTACTTGCGAGGGATTTCCATGTCGTGGCGGTAGGCATCCATGCCGCCGACCATGAAGGTGACGATGACGTAGTTTGCTCCGCTGAGTGCCGCACGCCGATCGGTGGTGGCTTCGACCGTGGCGGAGAACCCGTGGGCCTGGATGAGTTCGCTGGCTTCATCGGCGGTGTGCTGGGCCCGCCCAAGATCGAGATCCATGAGCGCGTAGTGGGCTCCCTGGAGGGCCGGGAACGAAAGCAGGTCACCCATCAGGCGGAGGGGGAAGACGACGCCGCCAGCGCCGATGATGGCGATCTTTGGGTTACGCAGAGTGGTTTCGGTTTGGGTCACGAGTGGATCTCCAGGGTCGACGTGGACGGTGTGGGCAAATATGCCATTCGGACTTCCGGCGGTACTCTCCTTCCCTCATTTCCTTCGTCAAGGCGAACTCGGCGACGAGGGATTGCCAGAATGCGGACGAGTGAGTGACGTGATCTGCATCAATCGACAGATTCCGGTGATGGCGCACGGAGCCTCAGCTTGCTAGCCCGCAGGCCGCGTCCAGGCGGGCAGCCAGGCGGATTCTGCGGCGAGCATCTCGTCGACCATGGCGTGAATCTGGTCGAGCGTCAGCAAGGCACCGGTGAGCGGATCGAGCATGATGGCGTGATAGATGTGGTCGCGGTTCTCCTCCAGCGCGGCGAGGACCGCGAGCCCCTGCACGTTGATATTGGTCTGATTGAGCGCCGCGCACTGGGGCGGGAGATCGCCAAAGCGAGTTGGCTGGATGCCGTTGCGATCGACGAGGCAGGCGACCTCGACGCAGCATCCCTCAGGCAGGTTGTCGATCAGGGCGGTGTTCGGCACATTGCCGTAGATGATGGTGGGGATTCCGGTTTCCATGGCGTTGACGATCATCGCCCCGTATTCGAGCGACGGTTTCAGTTCGGCCTTGAGCTCGGCCAGCAGTTTCTGATCGGAATCCTCGGCCACCCTGGCGGAGGAGAGCTCGAAATAGTCCCAGCGATGGGGGATGAAGGCGTCGACCCGGGTGGCGTCCTTGCGAAACCAGGGGACGTATTCGCTGGCATGGTGGCTGGATTCGGTGTGGAAGTAGCGGAAGGCGGCCATGATCGACGTGCGGACCTGCTCGGAGCCACCCTCGTAATCCGAATCCCCGCGATCGGCGGCCGAGTGATCGCCCGTATCGACGGCGAGGCTGGCAGAGGCCGTGCCCGCCAGGTGCCGGCTGGCCATGACCTGACGCAGGCGGGGATAGAGGTCCTCATGGCCACGCCGGAAAGTGGTGAACCACGCCTGGTGGTTGATGCCGCCACAGGTGAAGTCGACTTCGTCGTAGGGGACATCGAGATGGCGAGCGAGCATCCGGGAGGTGCCCTGGACGCTGTGACAGAGGCCAACGACCCTGATGCCCAATTCGGCCAGGTACCAGCAGTTCATGGCCATGGGATTGGCGTAATTGATCAGCACGGCATCCGGACAGAGTTCGCGCATATCGCGGGCGATGGCGGCATAGGCAGGAGCCGACCGGAGGAAGCGGAAGACACCGCCAGGCCCGAGGGTGTCACCCACTGGCTGATCCAGACCGTACTTGCGCGGAATCTCGACGTCGGGGGCGTAGGCATCGATGCCGCCGACCTGGAAGGTAACGATCACGTAGTCGGCATCCGCCAGCGCCGCGCGCTGGTCGTCGGTGGCGGTGATGGTTGCCGAAAATCCGTAGTGCTGCGCCAAATCGCGGGCAGCAGTGGCGGTGCGCTCGGCCCGCTCCAGCGACAGGTCCATCAGGACGTATTCGGCGCCCTGCAGGGCCGGGAATGAGAGCAGGTCGCCCATCAGGCGGAG
>JAEZJB010000022.1 GCA_023415845.1 Chloroflexota bacterium
CAATAGGTGCAGATCGGAAGCATCTTATATGCAACCGTCCACCAGCCGCTCCCTGCCGTCTCCCCAGACCTGTACTGACGCCACAAATCGCCCACCTGGCGCTGGAAGCGGCAGGCGTCAGGCGGTCTTCACCGGCCAGCTCTCAACGAGGAAATGCCCCCTCGGTGCAACGCTCATCCATCGTCGCCTCACCGTCCAAAGTCAATCCCGGCAGATTGACAATGCGCCGCAGGTTGCTACAGTGACCAATATCACCACAACTGATCAGCCGGTCACGTTTCAATGCCCTCCTGGGGCAGAAAGGAACCTTGCGCGTGGATCGAGTGTCTCGTATCTCCACTTTGGGGCTCAATCGTCGATCGCTGGTTAGGTCGGCCCTGGCTGCCGGCGGCATGACAGTGTTTGCGGGCTTCGGTCGCGCGCCCGGCATCCTTGCCCAGGACAACATTCGTCTGGTGCAGTGGTACCACCAATATGGTGAGACAGGCACACAGGACGCAGTCATGCGCTACGCAGAAGAGTTTACCGCCGCCAATCCCAACATCGAAGTTGAAGTCAATTGGGTTGTCGGGGGCGACTATGGCGGAACACTTGCCGCAGCCTTGCTAACGGATGAGGCGCCAGATGTCTTCGAACAAAACGGCGTCACTCTCGATCAGGTTCGCGAAGGGCAGGTCGCTCCCCTTGATGACCTGTATACCGATGATTTGAAGGAAGACTTCGGCGAGCAGAACCTCGCGCCCGCGACCATCGAGGGCAGCATCTACTGGGTGAAGATGCTCACCGACACCGGTGGCATCTATTACAGGAAGAGCATGCTGTCGGACGCCGGAGTTGAGCCACCTGGCTCCATCGACGATGTAATCGCTGCCGCCCAGGCGCTCGACACCGGGCGCGTCAAGGGGCTCTTCGTCGGCAACGACGGTGGCATCGGCGCCCTTGGCGGTCCGCTCCTCTGGTCCGCCGGCGGTTCGTTCCTCACCGCCGACAACAAGCCCGGCTTCAACACGGAGCGGGTCGCAGCCTCCTGGGGCAAGCTCAAGGAACTCAACGATACGGGCGCCCTCCTCATGGGCTCCACCACCGACTACTGGGATCCATCGGCGTTCACTCAGGGCGCCACCGCCATGCAGTGGACCGGCCTCTGGGCCTTCCCCGCCATCAATGATGCGTTGGGGGAAGACGTTGGTGTCCTCGCCTGGCCACCGTCCGATGCCGAAGGAACACCATCAACTTTCTGGGGCGGCTGGGGCTCTTGTGTGAGTGGAAAGACCCAGTATCCGGATGAGGCGAAGGCACTGGTGAAATTCCTCTGGATCGACAACACCGAAATCCAGAACGACTGGAATATCGGCTATGGCTTCCACGTGACGCCGCGCCGCTCCGCCGCCGCCACCGCCGAGGCCCTCCAGGTCGGCGCCGCCTCCGAGATGGTCAACAACCTCTACGAGTACGGCGTTGGCAACAACCCGCTCTGGACTCCCGCCATGGGCAGCGCCTACACCGATGCCCTCACCCGCGTCGTCCGCGATGGCGCCGATGCCGCCACTGAACTGGCATCCCTCGAGGAAACGGTTAACACCGAACTCGAACGCTTGCTCGGTTCCTGAGGCAACACGGGACGGAGTGATCGGCAACGGTCACTCCGTCCTTGTCATTTCCTCCCCACGTTGGTCTCCCGCCTTCGAGGAACATCATGTCGTCGACTACCGATCACATTCAGGTTGCCAGCGTCCCCTGGTGGCGAAAGACGAAGACCGAGGCGAACATCGCGTTCATTCTCTTCGTCGCTCCAATGGTCATCGGACTGACGGTCTTCACCTTCATTCCCATCGTCTGGGGCGCCCTAATCAGCTTCTCCGAAGCCCGCAACACCATCAGCGTCGGTGAGTGGGTCGGCTTCGAGAACTACCGCTCTATCCTCACCAATCGCGAGTTCCTCAAATCACTTCGCACCATCGTCGTCTTTGCCATCTTCATCGTGCCATTGACGTTCTTCTTCGCCCTTATGCTCGCCATGTTGGTCAACAGCATTGGGTTTGGCACCCCCATCTTCCGCACCATCTTTTTCATCCCCACTGCCATCTCCTATGTGATCGCCTCCATCATCTGGAAAATGGGAATTTTCAACGGCGGCCCCTTCGGCTTTGCCAACATGGTCTGGTATTGGCTGGACAAGAATGCCCCGGTTGTCGCCTGGATTGGCACGGCAGATCCACCCTACTACTGGGTGGTCCTCGTCTCGGTCCGTCTCTGGTTGCAGGTCGGCTTTTATATGATCCTCTTCATTGCCGCCCTCCAGGAGATCGATGAAAGCCTGTACGAAGCCGCCCAGGTCGACGGCGCCAGACTCGGCTGGTACACCTTCTGGACCATCACCTTCCCTCTGCTCCGCAATACCTCCATCGCCGTGCTGATGCTGAACTTCATCGCCGCCTTTCAGGCCTTCGACGAGTTCATCAACATCCTTGGCGGGGTCGGCTCGGTCGGCAATATCAGCCTCGCTCGTCCGCCCCTGGTCTATCTCTACCAGGTTGCCATCCAGCAACAGGACTACGGACGTGGTTCTGCCGGAGCCATCATCATCGCCCTCATCATCATCGTCATCACCATTGTGCAGGGCCGCATCTTCGGGTTCGGGAGGCGATCATGAGCGACACCCCCAACGTCGACCGCTGGACCGACATCGACTATCCACGGCGCACCGGTTCCGCCTGGCTGCCGTGGGTCAGCCTGATCCTGCGGTACGCATTGCTCATCATCCTGGCCCTCCTGTTCCTGCTCCCCTTCTACATCATGATCCGCAACTCGCTGATGACCCAGGCGGAAATCACCGACATGAACGCCTGGCGTTGGCTGCCCGAATCACCGCAGTGGTCCAACTTCCCGTCGGTCTTCGAGGACAAGTCGATTTCCATGGCGAACGGCCTCCGGGTGTCCGCCATCCTCGCCGTCATCAACCTGGTCTTCCAGACCCTGTTCGCCTCGATGGCCGGCTACGCCCTCGCCCGGATTCCATTTCGCGGCAGCGGCGTTGTCTTCGCCCTGATCCTGCTCACCCTCATGATTCCGGGCGCCGTCACCTTCGTTCCCACCTATGTCGTTGTCTCGAAACTCGGGGGCATTAACACCCTCTGGGGTATCGTCGTCCCCGGTCTCTTCAGCGCCTTTGCCTGCTTCCTCTTTCGCCAGTTCTATCTGGACTTCCCAACCGAGATCGAGGAAGCTGGCCGCCTCGATGGCAACGGCTACTTCGGGGTCTACTGGAAACTTCTCGTCCCCAACTCCATGGGCATCATGGCCGCGCTCGGCGTTCTCAGCTTCATCTACAGCTGGAATGCCTTTCTCTGGCCGGTCATCGTCGGCCAATCGCCCGGCACCCGCACCGTCCAGGTCGTGCTGAGTTCCTACCTCACCGCCCAAACCATCGACCTCACCCGTCTCTTCGCCGGTGCGGTCATTGGTGCCGCACCACTTATCGTCGTCTTCCTCCTGCTTCAGCGCTACATCGTCCAGGGAGTACGCATGTCCGGTATCAAGGGCTGACCAACACTGGCCGGAAATCGATCAGGAACCCGTTGCGCCCAGGAGGCCGAAGAGGATGCGGTCCAATCGCATCCCTTTCGGCCTCCTGCCAGATCCGAGCACCATCCATCCTCCGCTGCGTCAGGCTGACGCTCCTGCCAAAATCCGTCCCTGTCTGTCTCAGAACGAGTCCACCACCCTCAAGGCTGGAAGTTCCCAGACTCCCAATCCAGAGTCTGATCTCGCCCTCCTGCCTGCTGCGCCTTCCCGATAGCCATCTTCGATTCGCCGGAGGTCACTCGCGCTCCACGCAGTCCCTCCCGAACCGTGATCAGGTCAGCCCAACCTGTACGGACGGCTAATTTCCCCCACGGTGGCGGGATCTGGGCTCTTCGATGCGTACGTAAAGGTGACGTCATCTTTCAGCGCATCAGGAGCCACGACCAATGACCACCCCATCACCCGACCGCGTCGAAGCGATGGCCAACGACATGCTGAAGTCGCTCGGTCTCGATTCCACGTCACCGTCGTCCGCCCCACCGCCCCCAGCAGCTGCAGGTCCTGCACTTTTGGCTCGCCTGCTCGGGCCGACCGGCCAGACCTGGAAGCAAGTCACCATGCCCGCCGATCCCGGCTTGCCCGACTGCCTCCTTCCACCCCACATCGAGCGCTGGCTTGGGGTGGCGGCCCTCCAGGCGGGTGTCCCGGCCTCCATGACCACGCTGCCGTTTCTCGCGGCGACCGGCGCCGTCATCGGGAACCGCCTTGGGCTCCAGTTGCGCCCGGGCTGGGTCGAATATCCTGCCATCTGGATGGCGCTCGTCGCCCTCACCGGCACCGGGAAATCCCCCGCGCTCAATGCCATGCTCCCGCTTTTTACCCAACTCCACGATGAGTCCATTGCAGCCTGGCAAGACACTGGCGCTACGGGTGACCCCTCACCGCTCATCACCTCGCAGGCCGGCTGGCAGCAAATCGAACGAATCCTCCACCATACGAATGGCCTCATCATCCATCGCGACGAGCTTGTCGGGCTCCTCCGCGCCATCGACGGTCGTCGTGGGGAAGACCGGCAGCGCTATCTCTCCCTCTGGTTTGGCGACCCCATCATCACCGACGATCACCCCACCATCTTCAATCCCGTGGTGTCCGTCATCGGTGGCATTCAGCCACTGCTCATCCACCGCCTCCGCAACCGCCAGCCAGATGGGCTCTTCGACCGCTTCCTGTTCGTCCTCGCTGGCGGCAAGCTCACCACCTGGAACGTTGACGCGCCACTGGACCTCCCACCCACCACCCCAATCGTCGACACGCTTCGCACCCTTCGTCACGGCCAATGCAGCCTCACGGTCTCGCTTGCGCCAGACACAGCCAGGCTCTGGGCCAGTTGGCACGACGCGCAAACGGCCCTTACCCGCGAAGCATCACTGGTGGTTGGTGGGTTCTATCGCAAGTACCCGGTCCACCTCGCTCGCCTCGCCGTCATCCTCCACGCCCTCTGGCACCCCGATTTACCCGACCAGCCTCTCTCGTTTGACACCTTGGACCGCGCCATCACCTTGATCGAATTTCTCCGCATCCACCTGCACCGCACGCTCTTTTTCGTCAACGAGCGACACGAAGTGCATACACCCGCCGACCTGCTCGAGCGTCGCATCGCCGATCTCCTCTCCACCAGGCACC
>JAEZJB010000217.1 GCA_023415845.1 Chloroflexota bacterium
CCATTGTATTGCCCCGTGTTGTCATTCGGCCAACCGGTTGCCGGAGATCGCGCAATGATCTGTATGGTGCGGCAGATGAACGGCGCACGCTCGGATCGAGCCTTGCGCCGTTCATTGCTACTCCCGGGCGACCAGCTCGCCGATCTCATCGCGGTGGGTACCCTGAAACCGGGAGTGTCATGCCGGATGATCGTGGCCTTCAGCCATGCGCCGACTGCTGGTGGAATCTGGCCTCGGGCCAGCCGCCGTCAGCATCCAGCCAGGTCAATCCCAATCTGGTTGCTCCAGGTGTCGGTCTCGGCGTCCCATGCCTGCACCACAAGGTCGGGACAACCTCCTGCCCACACCACGTTCGACGATGCGTATCCCAGTGCAGGATCGATGTCGCTTGGTGGCATGTAATGGATGGTGATCGGCGTCAGCAGTGTGGCCTCTGCGCGAGTAGGCCCATGCAGGCCGGCCGTCAGGTAGGCGAGGCTTTCATCCAGCTCGCCCCCTGTCGTCACCACCCAGTGGTCCACGCTCGGGCCAGCATCCCAGAGATCGTGCATGACGAGTCGAACCGCACCGCCAGGGGTGAACCCTTCACCCTCAACCGTCACCATGCCCAGTTGGGCGGCATCGAGATTGGCGGCGATCAGCGTAGGGCCCGGCACCTGGGCCGAGGCGGTCGCAGCCCAAAGACATGAGGTCACAATCAGGGTCACGAGGCCGAGAAAGCGTGGGAAGCGTCGATGAGGATTCATCTGGATGAGTCCTTTCAGTGGTGTCGCTGATGAAATGTGCCCGGGCCAATGCGGGATCATCATGCGTCGCCGAAAGGTCCACCCACATCCGGCGTTCCACTCAATCGCGGTCCGTCCGGGGCGTAGGTGCTGGCACCTGGCCAGTGCCGATGCAAGTGGAATCGTCAGGCGAGGTCGTGACGTACCGCCCAGGCAGCGGCAGCGGCCCGATTGGTGACGTTGAGGCGTGCGAGGATGCTGTGAACGTGGTTCTCCACAGTGCGCTCGCTGATGAACAACGCCTCGGCAATCTCCCGATTCGACTGCCCATTGGCCACCAGGTGCAGAACCTCGCGCTCGCGCGGCGTGAGCGCGCTACCCGCCTCGCCTTCCGACTTCGGCTGGTCCAGGCAGCCAGCCAGGGTGTCGAGCAATTCATCGATCGTGCCAGTGAGTGGGGTGGCGATGATCGACTCCATGGTCACTGGCTGACCCAGCGCCGCCGCCAGCTCCGCCAGGGTGCGATCCTGGATGAACTGGTTGACGCTCATGGTCACTTCCGACTCCTGGTAATGGGCACGCAGAATGGCAATCGCCAGCTGCGGATACCCCGCCCGGATCGCAAGGGTGGCGGCTGGTTGGCTGCCGGAAGTTGTTCCGAATGAGGCACCCAGGTGCGACTGGATCTCCATCGACTCCCGAATCGTAGCCAGCGCACACCGCAGGTTCCCCGACTGCAGTTCCAGTTCCGATCGCATCTGGAGAGCCGCGGCCATCCACAGCGGGTTGCCGCATTGGTGCGCCAGGGCAATCGCCCGCTCCACGATCGGTGCCGCTTCGCCGAGCTGCCGGTTTGCGAGGAGTCGACCACTCATGGCCAGGTAGACGCTGGCCTCACAGTTGAGGGGACGCTCGGCCTGCCGGGCCAGCACGCTGAGACGTTCGATCGTCTCGTCGATGTCGGTCAACGGAACACCCAGGCGAAAAGCCTGTGCAAAGCGATGCAGTGCTGCGTGAAACACGGCTGTCTGGTCGTTCTCTGCCAGGCCACCTTCCCAGAGCCGGTCCACCATCCGTTCGTCTGATGTGCCATAGAGGCAGTCGTCGAGGTAGAGGGCGCCAAGAATGGCTTCACGAATCGCCGATATCGGAAGGACATCAGCATGGTCCATGGCGAGTGTGATCCAGCGGCGACCTTCCTTCAGCCGTGCTCGCCAGGTGATCTGCTCGCCCATGCCTGGCACCGGCCAGTACCGCCAGATCGCTCCCGCCAGTCGCACGGCGATTTCCCACTGTTCGTGGTTCAAAGCCCAGGCCATGGCCAGCCGGAAATTGTCCACTTCGACCAGGGCCAGCCGGTTGATGAGCGGAAGCTCTGGCCCGGAGCAGCGTGGGGCGAAGTCCGCGGCAAGATCGGTAAAGATGCGAGCGTGAGCCAGCTGTCGCTCCGGTGCCAGCCCGGCACTGGTGAGCGCGTCGAACGCAAACTCCCGCACCGGATCGAGCAGCCTGTAGCGCATCTGCGAGGGAACAGGTGAGGTGGCGGGGTGGATCAGGCTACTTTCGAGAAGCTTGGCTAATCGATCCATCATCACATTGAGGGGCATGTCGAGTACCGTGGCTGCTGCCTCGATCGTGAACCCCCCGCTGAACACTGCCAGTCCCTGGAGCGCGCGTTGTTCGTCAGCAGTGAGCAGGTCATAGCTCCAGCCAATGGTGTTCCGCAAGGTGCGTTGCCGGGCCGGTGCATCGCGCGGTCCTCCGGTCAGCAGGCTGAGCGGCGACGTCAGGTGGTGCAGCAACACCTCCGGTGTCAGCACGGCGGCCTTGGCAGCAGCCAACTCGATGGCCAGGGGAATTCCTTCGAGCTTGGCACAGATGCGCGAGACTGTCTCGTTGTCGTTGGGATTGAGCATGGTGCCATGGGCCATCGCTCGCTCGCGGAAGAGGTGGGTTGCGCTTCCAGGGCCTTCACTGCTTGTGGCGAGTGGCAGCAGCGGCAGCACGTGCGCGGCGGAGAGATTGAGTGGGCTGCGACTGGTTACCAGGATCGTGAGCAGGGGCCACGACCGCAGAAGGGTCGGAATCTGGTCGGCGGCGTGGAGCAGGTGTTCGAAGTTGTCCAGCACCAGCAGGCAGGGCGCGCTCCGCAGGTCGTGAATTACGGACTGATCGGTGATCGTCGCCGCATCTTCGATCCCCAGCTCGCGCATGATCGTCGTGCCGGGAGCATCCTGGACCAGGGCAAGGGACACGAACCAGATCCGGCGAAAGTCACTCACCAGATCGGGTACCACCGCGCTGGCCAGCCGGGTCTTGCCGATCCCGCCGAAGCCGGTGATCGTCACCAGTCGGACTCCGGGCTCCAGCAACAGGCGACGCAGCCGGGTCAACTCCTCACCCCGCCCAAGAAAGCTCGTCGGGAAATCAGGAACCCCGGTGACGCTGACCGGTGTGGAGATAGCCGCTGGTGCTGGCTGCTGGCTCATGGCGCATCACCTGCTGGGAAATCCTGGCTTCATACTGGACTTGTCCTTTCGTCATGTCAACATAAAGACATCTGGCGTGCGAATTCCCAATGGCGTTCCCGCTGGAAGGATGGCACGCAAGGTGAATCGGGCACGCCGCAGGCACACGGCTCGATCGAGCCGTGTGCCTGCGGGTTGGTCCGTGGAAACCAGGCGGCCGATGGCACGCGAGCCGCCTGGCTCCACGGAGGAGGGAGGGGGCCCCAGGACGGGAATCTGCGCCCTGCGGCTCTCGGCAGATGGTCTGCTCCTGCTGATCGTCGGCATCCCGCCGGCGATCAGCAGGTGTCGATATCCACGTTGAGCGTATTGCTC
>JAEZJB010000244.1 GCA_023415845.1 Chloroflexota bacterium
GCTATCCCTCGCCCGGTTCCGGATAGGCAAATCCATACGACGCCAGGATTGACTGTCCTTCCGCACTCAGCACATACGCGATGAACGCATTCGCGAGGTCGACATTGCCACCCTGCACCGGTGCGATCGGGTAGGCTGCCGTCACGTCACTCGCTGCCGGAAACTCCACCACGTTGACCGGCGATCCATTCAATTCGGCAGCGACAGCATCGCTGGCATAGACCACCCCAGCATCGCCTTCGCCCAGCTGGATCTTGGCCAGTACGTCCCGCACGTCGAGTTCCTCGCTCACCACATTGGCGTTGAACGCCTCGAGGAATCCCTCCGGCACCTCTCCGCCCTCGACGTACTGGCAGATGCTCGTTCTCGCGTAGGCGCCAACCGGCACCTCGCTCGCCGCGAGCACGACCCGCACCCCATCTTCGGCCAGATCATCCAGTGACTCGATCCCGGCCGGATTGTCGGCTGGCGTCACCACCACCAGGCGGTTGCCGGTGAACACGATCGGTTCGCCGTCGATCAGGTCACCCTCGATCGCGGTCGCCATCGTCGGGAAATTGGCGGTCGCCAGCACGTCCGCAGCAGCCCCCTCCTGCAACTGGGTCACCAGCGCCTGCGAGCCACCCGTCACCACCGAGATCGATACCTCCGGATATGCGTCCTCGATGGATGCGGCAATTTCGCCAAACGCATCGACCAGCGACGCCGCCGCGAACACGGTCAGCTCCCCACCATCCTCCGGAAACTCGGCGGCCAGCGCCTGCGGCGTCGCCGGCAGGCTCCACGCCCCGCCAGTCCCACTCCCGGCATCTCCGCAACTCACCTGCGCCCGTACCGAAGCCACGCTCAGTGGCATCACGATCATGGCCACCAGCACCATCAGCCCGGTGACGGACCAGGAACGAAACGCAGGCATGACGCGCATGGCTTCTCCAACCACTCGGTCCGTGTCCGGACCACTCCCCTACTCAACCACTGAATAGAGATCCAGCATACGGCACGTCCCGGCTGCCGTCCATGCCTCCAGACGCTGCCAGTCGCCCGCAACCAGGACCCCACGTCGCCGCTTCGTTCACGACTTTGCCCTACAATGCCTCCGGACCCATTCGTGCATGTTCAGGAGCATCGACCGGTGGTTGCCACCAACCTCATTCCGCCCATGTCCGGCACCGCCCCCACGCCCATTTCGCCCACCGATGTCTCCCAGTTCATCCGGCTCGACCAGTGCCAGCGGTTCCTCCGCCTCCGTATGCATGAACGCCGGTCCGGCACCGACTTCCTCCGCGCCGCCGATGCCGCACCCCAGTCGATCCCGCCCATCCTGACTCGTTCCGGGGCCAGCTTCGAGGCCGATGTCACCGCCGATATCGCCCTGCATTACCCGGCGACGATCTTCTCCGCCGAATCGCGCACTCTGGACGGCACCGCCAACGACAACGAGGCCGTCGTCACTGCCGCGTCGACCCTCCAGCCGGGCACCACCCTGGTCCTGCTCCAGCCCCGCCTGGAGGCGACCCTCGGGCACTGGCTCCTGCGCGGCGACATCGACCTGCTCCGCCTCGAACGCACCCCGGCCGGAGCACTGCGCGTGCTGATCGCCGACATGAAGAGCTCCACCTCCGCCAAGGTCGAGCATCGCCTCCAGGTCGCCTTCTATCACGACATGCTGCGCGCCATCTTCAACCAGGCAGGCATCCGCCACGATCCCATCGAGCTGGCCATTCTCTACCGCGGCAGTGCCACGTCACCCTCCGACACGGAAGAGCAGCTGGCGGCCAAACTCGACCTTGCCCGCACCCTGCTCGGCACCGAGGCCGGCTATCTCGAAATCGTCGCCGACGCCGCTGCCTATCTCGCCGCCGTCAGCGACCTCGTCACCGGGTCCGATTCACTCGCTTCTCGCCTCCGCGAGCAGGAGTTCGAGACAATTCCCTTCCATCTCACCTACAAGTGCGATGGCTGCCTCTATAACGAGTTCTGCCTGAAGGAAGCCGCCCGCGCCGACGATCTCTCGCTGATCCCGTATTTGCAGGATGGCGAGAAATCAGTCCTCCGCACGCATGGCATCACCACCACCCATGACCTGGCACACCTCAAGCAAATCCAGCGCCGGGGCACGGAGTCGGTCGACGGCGTCCAGCAGGAAGCGATCACGCTCGTTCCCGCGTCGGGCCGGGAGGCGCTGACCCGCAAGCTGGCAACCACCTGGCCGGTCGGGCCGCGCCTTGACGAACTCGTCCACCGGGCCAGGCGCTACCAGGCTGGATTCGTGGATCGCAGCGTCGACCACATTCCGCATATTCCCCACAAGGGCTACGGCACACTGCCGGTTCACGACGCCGAGCACCACCCCAACCTGGTTCTCGTCTACGTCGATGTCCAGCACGATTACCTGCAGGACCGGCTCTACCTGCTCGGCGCGCGGGTAGTTGGCCATGAAGGAGGGGAAGCCTCCCCGGAGCGCACCCGGTCGATCGTCCGCCTGGCCGACACCGCCCCCGAGTCGGACGACGTTGAAGGCGCGCTGCTCCGGGACTGGATCGCCGATGTCCTGGCTGCAGTCGTCGAGGTGGCCGCGCCCGACGCCGAAGGCCAACCCGCTGCCCCCATCCATCTCGTCTTCTTCAACCAGTTCGCCCAGCGGCTCCTGCTCGACGCCTGCGGCCGGCACCTGCGCGACATCCTCGGCGCCACCGCCATCTACGATTTCGTCACCCAGTTGGCTGCCTTCGATTCGCCGGTCGCGACCATTCTCGAGAACCAGATCCGCGAGCAAAAGAACTACCCGATGCTCTGCCAGTCGCTGCAGTCGGTCGCCAACTCGCTCCGGTTCAACTGGGATGATGGCCAGCCCTATCGCCAACTGTTCCGGGAACGGCTCTTCGACTACATCGGTGCCGACGACGATGAGGAAACCGGTGAGCGGCGCTGGTACACCCGTCGCTCGCGCTTCAATAGCCAGATTCCGCTCGAATATGCCTACGCCGCCTGGGGCCAGCTCCCGGAGCAAACCGAGACCGGCAAGGACGATTTCGCCGCCTACCGCCAGGTCACGCCTGAACTCCTCGCCAGTTTCCACGCCCGCCGCCTCGAAGCCATTGAGCACATCGCCAACACCTTCCGGGGCAATCGCCAGACAACCCTCACCCCCTTCCAGCTACCCGACCTCGCCGCGTTCACCCAGATCGCCCCAACTCTGGCCCATGCGCTGGATGAGTTCGTCATGATCGAGCGGCACGTCGAACTCGCCTCGTGGAAGAGTGATCGCCTTGCTCCCCCCGAGTTGCGAATGCTTCGCGGCCAGGCCCTCGTCGTCGAGTATCTGGAGGACGACCAGTCACCCGACGTCGCCGCCCGGAATCGCGAGAACCAGCAACGGGCCGTCCTCAGGGAACAGCAGGTCGCCGCCTATCGTGAGGCTAAACCGGACGCGAAGCAGGTCCGGCTGAGCAAGGAGCAAAAGGCGCTCTCCGACTGGACGCAGGAAGATCTGCCCGTCCGGCTCCGTATCACCCTTCCCGATGACGTAGCCGATCTGGAAGCCGTCCTCCGGGGCCTCGATCTCAAACCCGGTGCCCGTCTCGTCCTCGCCCCCCGTTTCGATGTGGACAGCCGCCTGCACGTGGCCGAGCAGGTACCGTTCACGCCCACCAGCAAACAGCTGCTTTGGGCCCAACGGGTGACCCTCGACGATATCGACGTGACGCTCGACTCCAATGGCAAGCCAGTGGCCGCCCATGCCGTGATCCGGCTCAGCGACGGTCGTTCCTTTAGTAGCCCCCCATTCACCTTCGGCGCGCGTCGCACTCCGCTGCTTGCCGGGCAAACCTACACCCTCGACTCCGACCCCAACGACATCAATGGCTACTGGGCCCAGCGCGTCACCAATGGCCTGGTCGCCGGTGGGCGCAACCGGCTGTACGACCTGCTCGTCAACCGGAACTGGCCGCAGGTGCCGCACCATGCTGCCTTCATTGATGGCCAGCACCGCTTCCTGGAGGGCCTCAATGCCCTCCACGCGGCCGGTGCCCTGCACGACTTCGAGCCGAGCAAGCGGGCGTTCATCGGAGACCACGCCACCGATCCCGTCCTGCTCGTCCAGGGACCTCCCGGCACGGGCAAGAGCTACTCCACCGCGTTCGCCCTGCTCGCCCGCCTTCAGGGCGCCATGGCCGCCGGTATCCCCTTTCGCATCCTCGTCTCATGCAAGACGCACGCCGCCATCGACGTGCTGCTGCACAACGTTCGCAACGCCCAGGAAGATCTCGCCAGGTTCCAGCGCCAGTTCCCCACGCTTTTCGAGGCGTGGTTCGATCCCCGCCTTCTCGACATCTCCCTCTTCCGCTATCGCCCACGCGGCACCGTCCAGCCCGGCATCACCGCCGTGCCTGCGGACGATGAACGCACGGACAAGGCCGACGCGAAGGCAATCGAGCGCATCACGTCCGCCTCATGGGCGGTAATCGCCGCCACGCCGGGCGGCATCTATCGCCTGGTCAAGGACGAATGGGGAACGAAGGATTTGTTCGGCCACGAGGTCGTTCAATGCCTGGTGCTCGACGAGGCCTCCCAGATGGACCTCCCTAACGCCATCATGGCGGCCCTCCCCCTTGCCGAAAACGGCCAGGTCATCATCGTTGGCGACCATCGGCAGATGCCGCCGATCATCCACAACGACTGGGACAGCGAGCCACGGCGCACCTTCAAGGAGTTCCGGGCCTACCAGTCACTCTTCGAACTTCTGCTCACTTTTGACCCACCGGTCGTCCGCTTCGAGGAGAGCTTCCGCCTCCATGCCGATATGGCCGAGTTCCTGCGTCGCGAGATCTACGTCAGGGACGGTATTCGCTACCACTCCAACCGCTACGATCGGCTTCCGCCGACCGGCACGGGTGACTCGTTCGTCCAGGCCGTTCTCGACCCGGCCCACCCGCTCGTGGTCATCGTCCACGACGAAATGGGCTCTCAGCTACAGAATGATTTTGAGCTCGAACTCATGCGACCGATTCTGGCCGAACTCGCCGACCCGGCCGGACTGGGTCTCGACGCCGACGAAGGCTTCGGGGTGGTGGTGCCACACCGGGCCCAGCGCGCCGCGATTACCGACCGCATCAGCGACGTCAGGTTCCTGAATCCGGACACCGGGGAAGTCGAGGTCGTCGCCGTCGATACCGTCGAGCGCTATCAAGGCGGCGAGCGCACGGTCATGGTCTACAGCGCCACCGAGAGCGACCGCGATTACCTGCTCCGCTCCAGCAAGTTCCTGATGGATCCCCGCCGCCTCAACGTCGCGCTCAGTCGCGCCAAACGCAAGCTGATCGTCATTGCCGCCCGGTCGCTCTTCGAGTTGTTCAGCGCCGACGAGGAAACCTTCCAGAACGCCCAGCTCTGGAAGAACCTGCTCCGCACCACCTGCGTCATGCCGCTCTGGGAAGGTCCCCGCCACGGGCACCACGTCGAGGTCTGGGGCAACCCCTCCACCGCGCCCACCCCATCGGACGAAGCGCCCGGCGGCTGAGGCCGAACGGGACCGCGCCGGAACACGGCATCACTCGGACTCGATGTCGATGTCGTGTTCCTTCGCGGCCCGCTTGATCCGGTCCTTGATCAGGTCCACCTCGTCCTGGCTGTATTTCGCGGCATCCTTCTCGTGGTGGATGTAGCTCCAGGCCGCCCGGATGTGCTTGTCCGTGTCGATCGGATACTTGTTGTTGACGGGATCGGCGAACTCCACATCGCCATACTCCTTGATGCCACGCTCCGGATTCACGTCGTCACGCCGCTTGATCGTCGTCATCACATCACCTCCGTCCACACGAAACTGCGTTCTCTCTCCACCCTACGCCGGCCGTCAATCCTTAATGGCAGCCCCAGCAGTCAGCATATCCATATGCAGCATCTGCACTGGACTTTGCCCTGCCCTCACCCCAGCATGAAGGCATTGTTCTCTCGCCGGTTGAGGAGTGCGCCATGTCAGTCGTCCGCGTCCTGCAGCAATCGTTTACGGGGTTCGCCGAGCGCACCGGCGCCCTGGCCACCCTCGACCCGATCGCGTCGAAGATCCACGCCCTCACCACGCCCGTCTTCGGTCCCGACGCCAACCGGTCGCTCAGGGACGTGCTCTACGGCACCTGGCTTGGCCACCCGCTGCATCCGGTCGTCGTCGATCTGCCCATCGGGTTCTGGACCTCCAGCGCCGTGCTTGACCTGCTGGGACTGGACGACGCCGCCGATACCACGCTCAAGCTCGGCACCATCACCTCGGTCGCCGCCGCTGCCACTGGTGTCGCCCAGTGGTATGACCTTGAGCAAATGGAGGAACCGCGCCGCATCGGCACGGCCCACGCCCTGCTGAATACGGCCGCGACGCTCAGTTTCGCCGGTTCCTGGTGCCTGCGGGGTGCCGATCACCGCTCGGCTGGCAAGGCGGCATCTCTGCTTGGCCTGACCCTGGCTTCAGCCGGCGGACTCCTCGGTGGCGACCTTGCCTACCGGCTTGGCATCGGGGTCAGCCGCGACGCCTTCGAAGAAGCTCCCGCCGAATGGACGTCGATCACTCCGCTCGCCAATCTCCCCGAGGGAGAGCTCGTTCCTCTCGAACACGACGGCCTGTCGCTCGTCGCGCTCCGCCAGGGCGACGATGTCCTCGTCACCTCGGCCATCTGCACCCACGTCGGCGCCCCCCTGAACGAGGGCGAGTTGTCCGGCACCTGCGTCACCTGCCCCTGGCATGGCAGCGTTTTCGACCTCGCGGACGGCAGCGTGGTCCACGGACCAGCCACCACACCCCTGCAATCCTTCGAAGTGCGCACCCGTGACGGGCAGGTGGAAATCCGCGCCTGACCGCCGCTCGTTCCCCGCAGACCTCAGGCTACCAGGGCCGCCCTGCGCTCGATCAATTCCATCGCCCGCAGGGCGCTTTGTTCCTTGTCCTTGATCTCCAGCATCACGTCCGCTTCCTGCTGGCCGAGCAGGTCGAGGAACCGCTCGAAATCGTCCAGGTCGATGCTTGAGGTGTGCGCTCCCGGGCGCTTCGTCACATCCTGCGAGGAATAATCGAGCATCGGCGCCCCATGCCCCTCCCACGTCGCACATGCCAGGTCCAGCGCCTCGCTGGCCCCGATCCCCTCCGGCTTCAGGTCGTGGTGGAAGGTGTCGAACAGCACCGGCAGGCCCACGCGCTCGTGAATCTGCAACGTGTCGGCCAGCGCGAAGTGCCGCTCATCATTCTCGATCACCAGCCGCGCCTTCACTCGCTCCGGCAACAGGTGCCACTGCTCCACGAACCGGTCGATCGCCGCGGGCTTGTCGCCATAGACGCCCCCAACGTGAATCTGCACCTTGTTGGTGTCATCGAGCCCCATCAAATCGAGCAATTCGGTGTGATAGATGAGTTCCGCGATACTCGCCGCCACCACGTCCGGCCGCGTGCTGTTGATCAGGGTGTACTGGCCGGGATGGACATTCACCCGCACGCCATCTGCCCGCAGCGTCGCCCCGATCTGCGCCAGCCGGTCCGCCCGCAGGTCCTGCCAGGGCACGTCCATCACCGGATGCGAGGCGAACGGAATCGTTCCCGACGAAATCCGGAAATACCGAATTCCGTATTCCCGGTTCCACGCCAGGTACTGGTCCAGCGCATCGAGGTTGGCATCGATCGTCGCCAGCAGTCGCTCCGGCCCATACGCCGCCAGCCTGAACGTGCGAGCCGCCGATACACCCAGCGTGAGATTGTTGCAGGGATAGCCGATGCGCATGGTCACCTCCTCGTGCCGTCGCCACGCAGCCTACCTCAGACCAGGCAGCCATGCGCCACGCGGAGAGTCATCTCCACAGGGGAATCCGGCGCTCTGGGTAGGTATCATGAGCGGATGCCGTTCTGCCATCCCGTCCCGAGGAGCGCCCGTACGTGACCGAGTCCCACCCATCGTCAAGCCAGGGGAAAAAGGAAGAGGTCCCTCCTCCCGGCAGCCTCACCGACATGCTCAATGAAATGCGCGTGTTGCTGCCAGGCGCGCAGACGCTCACCGCCTTCCTCATCATCCTGCCCTTCAACTCCGGCTTTCAGGAGATCAGCAACTCCGAACGCTGGGTCTACGTGGTCACCTTCCTCTGCTCCCTCGTGTCCCTCCTCCTTTTCGCCGCCCCCGCAGCCCATCACCGCCTCGAACGACCCCTCATCGACCGCGAGGAATTCAAGAATTTCGCCACCAGATTCATCATTGCTGGTCTGGTGTTCCTTTCCATCGCCCTCGTGCTCGCCACCGAACTCGTCATCGCCCGCGTTTACTCCGAAAACTACATCTCCTGGGGCGTCGCCGGTCTCGTCGCCATGCTGGTGCTGACAGTCTGGTGGCTGATGCCGCGCAAGCGGGTCAAACGCCTGCGCCAACAGTTGGCAACCAAAGCCAGCGATACCTGATCGGGCCACCAGATCAACCTGTCCCGACACCGGGGCTCTCCGCGATGGACGAACGACACAATGCCTGACCACCCTCGCCGCACCGTGCTCGAACTCACCGTCACCTCGGCTCGCCCCTACCCGAACCCGTTTACCGACGTCACCCTCACGGCCACCTTCACCGATCCCGCTGGTGCCGAACACACGATCGAGGGTTTCTTCATCGGGGGCGGCACCTGGCAGGTCCGCTTCAATCCCGGCGTCACCGGTGCCTGGCATTGGCGCACCACCTCCACCCCACCCGACCCCGAGCTGACGCGCACCGGCTCGTTCACGGTCAGCGAGTCGGCGGAGCCCGGCTTCGTCCAGTCAACCCCCGGCCAGGCCTGGGGATTCACGCGCGAGAACGGTGACCCGGTCTTCATCTTCGGCGACACCGTCTACCACCTCTTCGGCGTCGCCCACAACGACCCCACCCACGCCACGGCCGTCGAACGCTTCCTCGAACGCCGCGCCGCCCAGGGGTTCAATCTGCTTCGGATTCGGGTTCCCGTCAGCGAGTTCCATCCCGACGATGGCTACAACGTCTGGCAGACCCGCTCCCTCTGGCCCTGGCGTGGCAGTCCCCAGGCACCCCGCTTCGACGAGTTCAATCTCGACTACTTCGCCACCGTCGACCGCGTCGTCGCGCAGTGCGAACGGCTGGGAATCGGCATCGAGTTGATCATCGAGGCCTGGGGGTTCGAGTTTCCGTTCAACGACCGGAACCGCTTCACTGCCGCCTGGGAAGACCTCTGGATCCGCTACCTGGTCGCCCGCTACGACGCCTTCAACGCCCTCTGGTTCTGGCAGTTGCACAACGAATACGAGTACTACCCGAACGGCGACTGGCACTACGACCGCTCCGGCGTCGCCGATCGCTGGGCCATCCAGATTGCCCACCGCGTCCGTCAACTCGCCCCGCACGGCCATCCGATCGCCATTCACAACGGCCCGGAACTACCGCCGCTTGCCGATCGCTTCCGTAGCGACCCCACCGCGATCGACACGGTGATGTACCAGACCTGGGGCACAACCGGCGAAACCGATGGCTGGCTTGCGGCCGGTATTGAAACCCGCCTCGACGAAGCCCTCACCGGCTGGCCCGGGTCGAAGGTTCTCGCCGAGTGGGGCTACGAGTTCAATCCCGACCTGCCACCCATGATGCTCGGACACCGCTGGTGCGACGCCGACCACACCCGGCGCGGCGCCTGGCGGGGAGCCATGCGCGCCATGGGCATCATTCACGGCTTCGAGAATTCGTGGGGACCGTTCGCCGAACTCGACGCAGGCCAGCCCGGCCTCGACCACCTGCTCCACGTGCGCCGGTTCTTCACGGAAATCGTCCCCTTTGCCGACCTCCGGCCCGATCACACCTTCGTCGCCGCGCAGCCGTGGCCCCGTGGACACGCCCCACTCACCGTCGCCAACCCCGATCGGTCGCTGGCCGTGATCTACCTGCCGGTCGGCGGCGGGCTAACCCTTGCCGAGCCTGCGTTCACCTCTGCCCGGTGGTTCGACCCCCGCACCGGCACACTCCACCCGGAGCAGGCGGTCACCGGTAGCCAGTTCACCGCCCCGGACCCATCGAATGCCGCGCGTCCCGAGGATTGGGTTCTGCTGCTTCGTCGTCAGGCCTGATCGCCAGCTTCAGTTGCGGCCTCGTCCACCGCGTCGGCAAACGCCGCCATCGACGCAAACGTCCAGGTCGGCTCGACCTCCATCGGCGGTGGCGGTGTCGCGCCAAATCCGCCCTGCGCGTGACGCCGGTCGATCCAGACAGTCGGCAGGCCCGCCGCCTGGGCCGGGACGTGATCGTGAAAGAGACTCTGGGCGACGTGCAGCAGTCGTCCCGGCGCGATCCCCAGCTCCCCGGTCGTCTCCAGCAGCGCCTCGAAATTACGCCGGTTCGGTTTGTACGAGCCAATGTCCTCGGCGGTCACGATCGCGTCGAACGTCACCCCCAGCCGTTCATTGGAGCCCGCGAACGAGGCGCGATCGACATTCGAGAGGATGATCAGCCGGAAGTGCCGCTGCAGGCGGGCCAGCGCCTCGGCCGAATCCGGAAACGCCGGCCAGTTCGGCACCGACGCCCCAATCTCTGCCGCCAGGCCGTCCGGCACCGCGATCCCGTGAATCGCTCCGGCCGCCACTGCGCTCCGGGCCACGATCTCCGGATAGCGCAACCCCGGCACCACCCGCTCCGCCTCCGCTTCGCAGGCTCCGTATGTTTCCAGCAACGCGTCGATCTCCGGGCTATCGGGCACCACGGAGGCAATCTTTGCCAGCTCCGATCGCAACCCGGCTTCCCAGTCGATCAGGGTGCCGTAGCAGTCGAAACTCAGGGCATCGAACTCTGTCAGCTTCATCGGGGTGCCTCGTGACTCGAAACGCAAAACCTCAGGCGTGCGCGATACGGGGAAAACGGGTCGGCTCGCGGCTCAGTTCCGCCTGCAGCCAGCGCTCCATCAATTCCGCCCGGATCGCGGCGTAGGCGGGGTCACGCCACCGGTTCTGCCGCTCCTCCGGGTCCTCCTGCAGGTCGAACAGTTCCCCGTCGTCCCGCCCGCGATAGACCGTCAACTTGTACCGCTCCTCGACATACGTCCGCAGGTGCACCAGGGTCGGCTGATGCCGGTTTTCGACAATCACCCAGTCCCGCGCGCGCTCCGCCTCGCCGGTCCACACCGGCCACTGCGAGACCCCCTGCATCACCCCCGGCACGTCGATCCCAGCCACCTCGAGGAAGGTCGGCGCGAGGTCTACCAGGCTCTGCAGTGCCGCCGACCGCTCTCCTGCCGGCACCTCGCCCGGCATCCGCACCAAAAACGGCAGGCGAATCACGTCTTCGTAGTGGAATGGTCCCTTCGCGGTCATTCCGTGATGCCCCAGGAAGTGTCCATGGTCGGTGGTGAAGACCACCAGCGTCGAGTCGGCGATCCCGAGGTCATCGAGTTTGTCCAGCATCCGCCCGATCTCGGCATCCATGAACGAGATCATCCCGTAATAGATCGCCATGTCCTTGCGCAGCTGCTCGTCTTCCACCAGGTGCGAGACATACCCGTGAGTCGGGTACCCACTTTCGACCCAGGCCGCGTAATCCGGCGCCTCGTGCTGGGTCAGTTGGTGCATCTCGGACATCAACGCCAGTTCGCCCGGCAGCAGCGTCCCGGGCTCCATGTCCGCGGGGTCATACATCGATGCCCACGGCTCGGGCACCACATAGGGCGGATGCGGATCGTGGAACGACGACCAGATGAAGAACGGCCTTTCCGCGTCCATCGCCCGCTCCATCGCCGCGATCGAGCGCTCCGCCGTCCAGGTGGTGTAGTGCCGGTCGGCGGGCAATTCCCAGGCCCCACGTCGCACCGGTCGCGGTGGTTCACCCGGCATCGCCATGAAGTAGTCTGCCCAGTTGTCCAGCCCGTGCTCTTCCAGCCAGATAGCGTAGTGCTGGCCCACCAGGTACTCATCACCGTGCATCCGGCCGAGTTCCACTCGCTCGAAGCCA
>JAEZJB010000347.1 GCA_023415845.1 Chloroflexota bacterium
CTGGGATGGCTTGCTCGCCGGCTTGATGCCTGGCAGGAGGCTCGCGATGATCGCCAAGAAGCGGCCGCGACAGTTGCCGCCGCCGAGCGTGTCCTGCGCACGGTCGCCCCACTCGAAATCCACGAACACGCCCACGAATCGGCGGTCGATCGCGCTGCCTGAGTTCCCCAGGGCGACCGAGTTGCATCCCGCCCGCTGCTTCCCGTATCTTGCCGTTGTTCAGGAAGATCCCTGCGCCCCGTTCGTAACAGCTGCCCGCCCCCGAGGCGGCGAAAAGGGGTTTTGCATGACACTCAGCACGACCCGGCGCTAACCCGAGGTCACCGCGTCGGTGGCCGCCAGCGTGAAATCCTTGGCGGCCATCACGCATCATCCGGCACGCGCCAGACATTGCTCCATCTCCCCGTCGCGACCGCGATGGGGCGTTCGTCGTGTCGTTCGTGCTGGAGTCAGCTGTATGCACTCGTCACTCCAACCTCGTCGCCCTGCCTCGAGCCCGGTCTCCGTTTACCTGCTGCTGACCCTCGGTCAGGCGTTCTGCTTCTCGCTCATCGTGACCACCAATCTCATCTATCAGGTGACGGTGGTCGGATTGAGCCCGCTTCAGTTGGTGCTTGTCGGCACCGTGCTGGAAGCGACCTGTTTCCTGTTCGAAATCCCGACCGGCGTGGTGGCCGATGTGTACAGCCGGCGCCTCTCGATCATCATCGGGGTTGCCCTGATTGGGATCGGCTTCACGCTGGAAGGATCGGTCCCGGTCTTTGGGGCGGTGATCGCCGCCCAGGTGATCTGGGGTATTGGTTACACGTTCACCAGTGGCGCCACCGAAGCCTGGATTACCGATGAAGTCGGCGAGGAAGCCGTCGGAAAGGTCTTCCTGCGCGGCACGCAGATGCAGCTGATTGGCGCACTCGCTGGCACAATCGGTGCGGTGGCGCTGGGCGTGATCAACGTCCGGGTCCCGATCATCGTGGGTGGGCTGGGGCTCGTCGTTCTGGCGGTCGTCCTCTTCGTGATCATGCCGGAGCGGCACATGCACGTGGTGCCGCGCGCCGAGCGATCGACCTTCGCACAGATGGCGGCGACCACCCGGGCAGGACTGCGCCTGGCAATGGCCCGGCCCGTGGTGAAAACGCTGATCCTGGTTTCGCTGGTGGCCGGTCTCGCCAGTGAGGCGTTCGACCGGCTCAATACCGCCTCGATCATCGAGCGATTCACCTTCCCGACGGTCCTGGGGTATATGGGGCCAGTCGTCTGGTTCGGGCTCTCGGGAATCGTTGGGATCTTGCTGAGCCTGGTGGCAACCCAGGCGCTCGAGCGCTGGAATCCAGAGGCGCTCGCCCGAGGCGTTCCGGCCAGGTTGCTCGCCATTGGAGCGGTGCTGCAGGTGGCTGCGGTGGTCGGCTTCGCGCTGGCGGGGAACCTCTGGCTGGCCTTCATCATGCTTTGGGTGCGATCGGTGACCTACACTGTGATGCAACCAGTCGAAGCGGCCTGGCTCAATCGCAACCTCGATGCGGCTTCCCGGGCAACCGTGATCTCGATGACGGGCCAGGCAAACGCCATTGGCCAGGTGGCGGGTGGCCCGGTGCTGGGCTGGGTTGGGTCAACCACGTCGATTCGGACCGCGCTCCTGGCGTCCGCGATGGTGCTCTCGCCGATGGTGGCGCTCTATGGACGGCTGATTGGCCAGCCCGATGCCGCATCGACCGGGCCAGCGACCGGGAGCCCAGTCGAAGGACCGGTTCCCGGCCCGTCGATCACGGACTGACGATCAGGTTCGTTGCAGGGCGATCGGGTCGGTGCGAGTCAGTTCGTTCCCCTCTGCGTCCTGCGCGATGACAGCGAGGTAGGTGGCGGGGGTGTCAACCGTTACCTCCGTCTCGAAGCCCCGCCGCAGGACGCTGCCAGCCGGCCGGAGATCGGCAGGATCGTCGCCGGCCAGGACGTGCCAGGCCGTGGTCTGCGTGTCGCCATTCCAGCTCATGAAGAGCGTGACCTGATTGCCCAGCCCGCTTTCGACCGCCACGGCTGGTGGTTCGGCCGGTTGGCCCTGCCAGTCGAACCGGTAGGCGCGGTAGGAATTGGTGCCCTGCGGGAAGCGTCCACTGAAGACGAGGTTGCCCTCGGCGTCGTGCTCGGAGAAGACAGGGGCACTTCCCCAGCCGATGAAGCGGTGGCCGTTCGGGAGGGTTTGCATGTTGCCCTGACTCACCGCGAGAACCTCGGTGGGATGGGTGTATTCCGCGACGACAGTGGCTTCGCGGAGTTGTTCGTCGAGGCGGAGGACCAGTCCGCGGGATTCTGCATTGGCCTCCTGCTCCTGATCACCCTCATGGTTGTCGAAAAGGCTGAGGGTACCATCCGGCATCAGGCGTGCGTCGTGCTGGACGGCGAAGCGAGCACCCGGGCCCATCCGGAAATCGCTTCGCTTGCCGTTAAGGCGCCAGCGGAGGCGTCCGCTCCGCTCGATGCCGTAGATGGCATGGCTGTTACGGGCCGAGACGATGAATTCATCATCCGCGGTCAGTTCAAGCGAGTTGAAATGCACGTAGTCCCAGGGCTGATCGGCGGTATAGGCAGTGTAGGACTCGGTGATGTCGATGTGATCGAGGGCGTGCCATTCGAAGATCATGTGGCCAGTGGCGAGGTCGATTTCCTGGATGACGCTATCGAGGACATTGCCGTCGACCGGACCGCCGATGGGGGAGAGGTCCCAGACCAGCGGGTTGTAGATGATGACCAGGGCGGTATTGCGCGGGGTGATGAGGAACTCGTGCTGGTCGGCACCGGGATAGCCGTTCGGCACCTGGATGCGCTGGACTTCGGTGTAGGTCTGGTCGTAGATGACCAGGTGACCAAAGCCGGTTCCGAGCTGGGCCACCCCCTCCCAGGCGGTGATGACAGGTTGCCCCTGATATTGCTGCACCCGGACATCGCTCTGGACGGCAATGTCGAGTGGCATGGGGTTGAACCAGACCAGGTCACCACGGTTGTCGATGATCATCGCCCCGCTCTGGCCGTCCGCGGTCTTGGACCCCACCACGACAAGACCTGGCGTGACCTCGGGTGAGGTGTCGGTGATGGTGATGACAGGCGGGAGCAGGTCGGGTCGGGAGCGGAACTGCTGGGGCTGGCGTGACGGCTGCTCCACCTCACGCTGGGTAGGGGTTTTGGCTGGCACTCCCGGTACGCCGATTCGGAAGGTGGCGCTGCCCCAGGCCGTGCCGTCCAGCGGTGTGTCTGTCCGGACGGTCACCCATTCGCCGGGCAGAAACGGGGCATCTGGCAGGTAGCTGGCGCCCATTCCGTCCGAGTGGGGCGAGAGCACGCCCGAGTGGCCGCCGCTGACGGAGCCGACGACTTCGATGGTGCCGATGTCGCCAATGTTTTCCCCACGAAAGGAAATCTCGGTGCCGGGCATGGCGGCATTGGAGCCATGCGATGGGAAGACCGCCAGGCGGGGTGAGGCGTCGTGCGCGGTGGCCCCGGTTCGGTTCGCGAAGAGTACGCCGCTGGCAGCCATACCTGCCAGCAGGGAACGACGAGAGACACGCCTGGCAAGCTGCGCCGAAGTAGCTGAAGGAGAGGCAGGCATTGATAACCCCCGTCTGGTGTTCTAACGGTCGTGCCCTG
Source organism: Chloroflexota bacterium (assembly GCA_023415845.1). Taxonomy (GTDB): domain Bacteria; phylum Chloroflexota; class Chloroflexia; order Thermomicrobiales; family UBA6265; genus JACCYX01. The sequence goes on from JAEZJB010000347.1 coordinate 3,637, forward strand.
GCCTGAGGTGGCGTCGTCGATGCTGGCAGAGAAGA
>JAEZJB010000373.1 GCA_023415845.1 Chloroflexota bacterium
TGGCGGGATTTCGGCCTCTCGATGCGTACGATAGGTGCGGGGTTGCAGTGAATGGCCTCACTACCGCACCAGGCAGCGTCATCGCTGTAGGGGCAGACTCCATGTCTGCCCGACCTGTCACCAGAAACAGGTACTGTTCGACAGATCTCCTCGGTACCGTCCCGCATGAAGTCGCACAAATTCTGCACGAATTCCGGCTCAAGAACCCCATGGAATCAACGAAACGTGATTTAGTGAATTAATGAATTACTGCGGAGCGTTTCCGGTAAGACACTCCGCAGGCAGGTTGTCCCGCACCGGTCTCAGTCAACGCGGTAGGTCGCCTCGACGGTCACCGGACACGTCACCGACTGGGAGATGAAGCACTTTTCGTGGGCGTCGTGATGGATGGCATCGGCGGCATCGGGATCGGTGCCAGGGGCGAGGTGAATCTCCGGACGCAGCACCACCTGCGTGAAATGCCCACCTCCCGCGGCGTCTTCCACCATCGTTCCTTCGGCCCTGTCCACATACTCGCGCACCTCGACCCCGGCCTTCCCGCACAGCGCGAGGTACCACAGCATGTGGCAGGCCGAGAGCGACGCGACGAACAGGTCCTCCGGGTTGTACCGACTGGCATCACCCCGAAACGCCGGGTCCGACGACCCGGCAATCGGCGGCTTGCCGCTCACCACGATCTCGTGGTTCCGTGAGTAGTCGCTCTGGCGGTTCGTCCCGCCGGCTGCCCCTCCGCTCCAGGTCACCGTGGTCGCATAGCCATGCTCTTTGCCGCTCATCTCGGTATCTCCTCTCCGGAACCGGCCGGCAGGTACACCATCGGGGCATGCGCCTCGAACAGGTCGGCGGTATTGCCCGCATAGGTTGCCCCACCCGTCAGTTCCAGTCGGCGAACCGGCTGCCCCGCACTCAGGTCGAGGTCAGCCAGATCCACCCAGAACAGGTTCGGCTTCTTCGTGTGCTCGTAGAAATACCGCCGCGCGGAATGATCGGAAACGGTCCGGAACAGCGTCGGCGACACGTTCGGTTTGCTGGGGTCTGGTTGCCGCGCGTAGGGCATCGACACGTTTCGCATCACCGAGAAAATCCCGGCCACGGCATCTTCCTGCGTCTCCGCTGTCATCTCGCCGATGTAATAGGACGCCCGCACGAACCGGTCGGCCGCCCGGGCCGTCCCCGGCAACATCACGTCACCACCGATCGACTGCCAGTAGGCATCGAGCGCCAGTTGCTCGTCGAAGGTCGGCGAGTTGCTCATCACCGTATAGGAAGGCGAATGATGGATCACCTGCTCACCGTTGATGTATTCGATGATCGCCGAATCGCCGCGAACGTCCGAGAGCGAAAGGTGGGTCGTGCCCGGTTGGCCGTCCGGCGACATCAGGCCCCGCAGCGTGAACGGCTCGGTCCGCAGCATGTCGACCGCTTCAGCCACTGTCGCAAACGAATCCAGCATGTACTGGGTCCACAATGCCAGCGACAACGGCGGGCTGGACGTGCCGGGAACGTAGTCCGGATACACCGCTTCGGCGAGGTAGAGCATGTTGGCGACCAGTCCGGCCTCGTTCATCCCGTCGGGCACGACGCAATCCCACACACCCGTCACGACGCTGCCGTATTTCGACGTCCACCGGAACGAATCGGGACCGGCACAGCCGTCGCGCTCGATCCCGGCCGGGAACGCCCACAGGTTGCTGCCCATGTCCAGGAACCAGTCCATCGTCCGGCCGGTGTAGACCGAGCCATCGGTGTGCTTGTATACGGCGCGCGTGCACATGCGGAGGTACCTCTTTCTCGAGTGGCGGTTTGCTGTGGGTGGTTTCCGGATCAACATCGGGAGCATATCGCACGCCGCCCGGACCGTCACCGGGCCAACACAGGCGCAGCCCGCCGCCGTGATCGGCACCGCCTGCTCGACGCCCTACCGCCGCTCGTCGGGATCCTGGATCTCGTCACGCAACCACCCGATGTACCGATCGGCCGAGGCGCGCACCCGGTCGTGCGCCTCTGCTTCCAGCACTCCACCCTCGAAGCCACTGTAGGCTCGTTCGAAGGGGTACGGCTCCAGGGCATCAACGATCTTGCGCACCGACCGCTCGGAAAGGGGAATATCGTTCGGGTAGCTCCGCTGGAACGTCACCCAGTCACGATCGGCCACCACCATGAAGGTGTCACCACTCAGCGCCATGCCCCTGCCGTCCGCCCCATCGGCCCAGACCAGCACCGCGCTCCCCGCGAAGTGCCCGCCGCACTGCACCAGCGTCACTCCAGGCAGCAGCTCCTGCTGGTCCTGCCAGAACCGGATCACGCCGTCGGGCCGCCGAATCCACCGCCGGTCATCGGCATTCACCCACACCGGCACATCGCCGAAGGTGTGGCTCCAGGTGATCGACAGACCGGTCAGGTGCGGATGGCTGGAGGCAATCGCCGCAATCCCGCCGAGGTCGCGCACGGCCTCGACCAGTTCGTCATCGATGTAGGCTGGCGGGTCCCACAACACGTTGCCGTGCTCCGTTACCACCAGGATCGGCCGGTGCCCGATGCCGGTCTTCGGGGTCACGGTGATGCCGTACAACCCCGGCTCGAGGTCGGTGATCGTGGCGCTGTGGTTCGCCTGGATCTCCTCCAGCGTCGTCCAGACCTGTCCGGCCGGCGTCAGGTATTGGCGTTCGTCCGAACAGATCGCGCAGGTTTCCGGTGGCTCCGCGGTATCGGCGTGTTCGAGTCCGCAGGTTTGGCAAATCCAGACGGTCATCAGTCACTCCCGTTGCAGCAAAGCGGGACAGGCATCCGTCCCGCGAGCGGCGGCCCGGCACATGGGCAGAACGATACTCCGCGCCTGGCAGGGCCGCACGATGGTCCGCAGGATGTAACGTCGCTCGGGCTCGAATTGTTCGATGAGGGGAGATCAGGTGGCAGGGTGCACCCAGGCGTTGATCCGGGCGATCTCGGCCGCCGGGTCATCGACTTCTACCATCAGGTAGTCGTAGTCGAAGTTCTGCAGGTTGATCCGAATGCACTTGCCGGGATGCCGCCGGATCCAGAACGACTTGACGCGATGCGCGCCCCAGAACTTCCAGAACGTCCCGGCCAGGTAAACCCCCGGCACATTCGTTCCGGGCACCCGCAACCCGACCGGCCCGTTCTCTGCAAGGTGTCCACCTGGCTCCGCCGAAACCACGTCTGGTCGGGCCACATAGAGCGACGTCTTCAACGCGAAGAGGCGGTGTTTGCCGACTGGCCGCACCACGAGATTGGTTGGGTTCAGGGTGATGGTGGTGTAGGCCATCGCAGGAGCACTCCCTTGTGCCGGTGAGCCTGCCATCCGGGTGATCCATTCGCCTACGGCAGGGCGTATTGTGGGTTAACGTGTGCGTAACCCATGCATCCGTCATTCATACCACGCATGCTTACCGAAAGGGACACCAGATGCACCAACCTGTCCCCACCGTTGCCCCAACCGCCGCCAACGGACGAAACCGTGATCTGTGGCGAGGAGTCGCCGCCGGCGTGCTCGCCATGCTCGGCTTCCTGGTCGTGGTGGTGGTCCTCCGCCAGCTCACCCAGGTCGTCTCCCTCCTCGATGCGATGGCCGACGCCCTCCTCCGCTACTTGCCGATGGGGATGTTCTCCCTCTCGCTCGACCTGTTCGGCACCCAGGCCAAAACCCTGCTCCTGGCCGGACTGATGGTGGCGCTGCTGGTCCTCGGCGCCATCATCGGCTGGCGCTACGCCATCGCCACTCGCCAGGGCACGTCACTCGGCTGGACTCGCGCCGCCTCCTGGAGCATCGGCCTCTTCGCCGTCTTTGCCCTGTTCATGCTCTGGTTCATCCCCAGCCAGACACCCGGTGCGCTCTCCGGCATGAAGATGATCCCCGTGCTTGTCCAGTTGGCGCTCGCGTCGGCCACGTTCGGCGTCGTGCTGGGAGGTGCCCTGCTCCTGCTGCGCCAGCGGTCACTGCCGGATGCCACCGCCAACGATGACCGGGATCGCCTCTCCCGCCGCGCTCTCGCCGTCCGCATCGGGCTTGGCACCGGCGCGCTGGCGGCGGTGGGGGTTCTCGGCGCGGCGGTCGCCCGGGTCGCCAACCGGCCCGTCGTCGGCACCACTGCTCGCGGCGAAATCTCGCCGCCGATCACGCCCAACGAAGACTTCTACGTCATCTCCAAGAACTTCGTCGATCCCGACCCCAACCGGGGTGACGACTGGTACGTGACGGTCGATGGCCTCGTCAACGAAGAGCGACGCTTTACCCGCGCCGACCTCGAGGCGATGGCCGCGCCCGCCTTTGTCTCCACGCTCACCTGCATCTCCAATCCCGTTGGCGGACCCCTGATTGGCACCGCCGAGTGGGTTGGAGCCCCGCTTGCCAGCGTCCTGCGCGCAGCCGGGGTGAAGGAAGGGGCCGTGAAGGTCGTCTTCGAAGCGGAGGACGACTACACCGATTCGATCACCATCGACCGTGCCCTCCAGCCGGAACCGATGCTGGTCTGGCAGATGAACGGCGTGCCGCTCCCGCGACTCCATGGCACTCCGGTCCGCGTCATCGTGCCCGGCATCTACGGCATGAAGAACGTGAAATGGCTCGAGCGCATCACCGTCTCCAATGAGGACTACCAGGGGTTCTGGCAGCAGCGCGGCTGGACCGATCCGGCGATTGTCAAAACCTCCAGCCGCATCGATGTTCCCTCCGACCGCGATGTCCTGCCCGTCGGCCGCACGGTCATCGGTGGCGTGGCGTTTGGCGGAGACCGTGGCGTTTCGCGGGTCGAGGTCAGCACGGATGGCGGCGACACCTGGCAGGAGGCGACCATCACCGATAACCCCAGCCCGGCCGGCCTGAGTTGGGTCATCTGGGAGCTGCCATGGGAGGCCGAGCAGGGCTCCTACGAGATCGTCGCCCGCGCCACCGACGGCATGGGCGAGGTGCAGACCGAGGATCAGGCGCCGGAACTGCCGGACGGTTCCAGCGGCTGGCCCCGCGTTCGCGTCGGGGTGGCCTGACCCGGGCGGCGGTGAACGAGTAGCATTGCGCCAGGGAATGACCTGCCCCGGTCCCCGCGTTCCCGGTTCGCCCTGCACTCAGAAAGACCGTCGCCTCCCATGGGTATCACCCGCTTTGCGCAAAACGACCTCGCCCGCCTTTCCTATGAAGTCGACGGGCCCGATTCGGACGACGTTGTGGTCCTCCTCCACGCAACTCTCGCCGACCGGGGATCCTTCGGTCCCCTGCGCGAGGCGCTCATCGAGTCGAAGCGGGTGCTTCTGCTCGATGCCCGCGGCCACGGCGCGAGCGCCGCGCTCAAGGACCGGGCCTTCGATGTCACCGATATGGCTAACGATCTCTTTGCCGTCCTCGAAGCCGAAGGGCTCGTCCACGTCGGCCACAAGCGGGTCCATCTTGTCGGTCATGGCCAGGGCGCGATCGCCGCGCTCGAACTGGCTCGCCGTCGGCCGGAGCTGGTCACCTCGCTGACCCTGATCGAGCCAGATGCACTCACCCTGCTGGATGGCGAGGCCGACGGCGAGGCGATTCTGGGGCGGGAGGAGGCCCGCAACGCCTTTCGCTCGGCCTCCGAAGCCGCCTACAAGGGGCTCGCCGACCGCGCGCTCCGGCTCTACCTCGACACGCGCTGGGGAGAAGGATGGGACACGACGCTGCCTCGCCCCCGGGCCGCCGCCGTGCGCCGGAACCTCCTCGCCCTCAGTCCCTCCCTCGACGCACTCGATCGATATCGCCTGCTGCCCGAGGACGTGGAGCGGATTCGGGTGCCAACCCGGGTACTCGCCGCCGCGACCTCCGCCGTACCCCTCCGCCTGATCGCCCAGCGGCTGGGTGAGTGGCTTCCGCGTGGCCGGGTGGTCTATATCGCGAAGCTGCCGGGCGGAGCCCCCTTCTCGCTGGAGGGTGAGGCGGGAATCAACATCATCGAAGACTGGCTCCGCGAGCAGTCGCACCAGGCCTGAATGATCCTGGAATGCGGCAACGATGTGCGGTCCGGGCTGCGATGCCGGTGACCGTGTGGCAAGCTTGATCCTGACAATGGGTTGGCGGTACAGCCTGCGACGATGGCGGCAAAGCCTGGCATCGGGCAGGGGCGGTTATGGGCGATGGAATCCAGGCGAATGACGTGGGCGCGGCGGTTTGCGATCCTCACCGCGATCGGCATGTTCATCGTGCTCCTGATGGGTGCACGGGTGACGGCGACCGGCTCGGGTGAAGGCTGCGGCAACGACTGGCCGCTCTGTCACGGCGAGTGGCTCCCCGCCGATACCTACGAATCCCTGACCGAGTATTCTCATCGCTTCGTCACGGGTATCGAGGGCATCTTCGTGTTGGTCACGGTCGTGCTGGCCTGGCCGCTACGCAAGCAGTTCCCGTCGTTCAAGGTGCTGGTGCCGGGAGTCGGTCTCACCCTGATCGTGCAGTCGCTCATGGGGGCGGCGGCCGTGAAATGGCCCACCTCGCCCGAAGTCATGGCCACCCACTTTGGCATCTCGCTCATCTGTCTTGGCTCGGCGGCGCTGATCGCCTTCGTCCTGATGGAGGCGAAGAACGGCAAGCCGGAGCGCCCCGAGGTTCCGCCCGCCCAGCGTGATGCCCTCAAGTGGTTTCGCTGGCTGGTCATCGTCACCTTCGTCTTCTCGATCGTGGTTGCCTACACCGGTGCCTACGTTCGCCACACCGAAAGTGAACTCGCCTGTACCACCTGGCCGACCTGCCACGGCGAACTCATCCCCAGCCTCGACCCCACCACGCCTGACGGCATCCAGACGAT
>JAEZJB010000392.1 GCA_023415845.1 Chloroflexota bacterium
TCGACCAAGCAGGCTGTGCAGAGTGTCCGCAGTCGTACCTATCAATCCATTGACATGTCCAGCCGAAAAGGACTACTTTTCCGTCCACGTCGACTACACCACTGACCCGAATCCGGCACCGACGTGCCGCGGCAAAGGTCAGAACTCTGGGACCCAAGCGTACGCTGCGTATTGTTTGTGACTGCGAAGGAGTACATCACGGCACGACCGACCTGGCACTGACGTATGCCAGTCGCAGACATCGAGCCAAAGGTGACTGTCTTCGCCGCGCAACACCAGGATGGCACGCATCCTGGGATGGAGGAATCAGGGCCATGACCCGGAAGAACACCCTATCGGAGTTTTTCGTCACCTCAACTGGCAAGCAGGTCAGCCGCCGCTCCCTGGTGAAGGGTGCTGCTGGCGCTGGCATGCTGGCTGCAGCTGGCTCGGCAGTGTTCGCCGTGCCGATGGTCAACGCCCAGGAGAAGGCGCCAGTCACCTTCTGGACGACGCACTCCGACATCGGACTTGAGGCCCTCAAGACGATCGGCGAGAACTACAACGCGCAGAGCGACAAGTACCAGGTGGAAGTCGTCCAGCGCCCGCCCGCAGACGTGACCGACTCGTCGTCGCTGATCACGGCCGTGCGCGGCGGTGAGGGACCGGACGCCTACCTGCTCGACCGCTTCATCGTGGCCGAGCGTGCGGCCCAGGGTCTGCTCCAGGAACTCAATCCCCTGATGGAAGCGGCGGGTGACCCGACCGACCTGACGGAGAAATTTGTCGCGTTCTCGGCAGCCGAAGCGACGTATGCCGGCAAGGCGTACGCCCTTCCGTTCGACACCGACGTGCGCGCCCTCTTCTACAATGAGGACCTGCTGACCGCATCCGGTGTGGACCTCGAGCCCTTCAACTGGGAAAACGGTCCGATGACGTTCGACGCATTCGCGGAAGCGATTGCAGCGGTCGACAAGGACGGTGGCGCCAACTACGAGCAGCTTGGCTTCGTGCCCTACTTCGGCCAGGGCTGGCACTACACCTATGGCTTCTCCTTCCTCGGCGAGTTCATGGACTGGGAGGCCTGCCAGGTCACCCCGGACAACGAGAACGTGCTGAAGGGCATGCAGTGGGTGTATGACTATTCCGCCAAGTATGGTCCGGACAAGCTCTACGCCTTCGTGCAGACGGCGATGCGGCCAGGTTCGGCCCCGACCGACTCGCCGTTCACCCAGGGCCGCCTTGGCTCGATGATCAACGGCAACTGGATGTTCGCCAACTTCGAGACCTACCAGCCGGACACCAACATCGGCTACACCTTCATCCCGACGCCGGCCGAGGGCGATCCTTCAGTCACCTGGGCAGGCGGCTGGTCGGGTGTGGTGCCGCAGGGCGCCAAGAACACCGAGGGTGGCTATGACTTCGTCAAGTACCTTTGCGGTGCGGAAGGCTCGCGCACCTACGTGGAGATGAACAACAACCTCCCGGTGCTGCGCGAATTGCTCGAAGACAGCTCGCTCTTCACCGAAGATCTCCAGTGGTTCGTCGAGAATCTCTTCCCGACCACCCAGAACCGGCCACCGCTGCCGGTGGGCGCCAAGTACTGGGATGAAATGACCGCTGCCTTCGAGGCCATCTACCTGAACACCATGGACCCGGCTTCGGCCATGGGCCAGGCGAAGGCCAACACCCAGGCAGACATCGATGCCAATGGCTACTGCCCGATTTCGGCGCCAGGCGGCGAAGGATAGGGTCGAGCCGGCTCGACACGGGATTGCACCAGTCGCAGCGGGGTACCCATGGGTACCCCGTTCGCGGCCCAGTCAGGACACAGTGATCCATGGCACTAGAAACAACCACAAGCCAATCGCCACCTGTTGCACAGGCGCCGATCATTTCGAAGCCCGTCAGATGGTGGCATTCGAAGTCCGATCGACGGCAACTTGCGCTGGCGATGATCTTTATCGGTCCCTGGATCATTGGCCTGCTGGCGTTCACCATCTACCCGATCCTGTGGACGATTTACCTCAGCTTCCACCGGTACTCGGGTTTCGGCGAGATGACCTGGATTGGCCTGGCCAATTACCGGCGCATGCTCGACGACCCGATGATGGCGACGTCGCTCTGGAACACCGTCTACCTGACCGGGCTTGCCGTTCCGATCGGCGTCGTGGTGGCGATGGTGCTGGCCCTGGCGATGAACCAGGACCTGCCCGAGATTCCGATTTACCGCGTTATTCTCTACTTGCCTTCAGTTTTGCCGTTATTTGCGATCTCCTTTATTTTCTGGGCGCTGCTTGACCCGAATATGGGTATCGTCAATGAATTCCTGCGCAGCCTGGGCCTGAACCCGCCCAACTGGTTCGGTGATCCACGGTATGCGAAGCTCGGCATCGTGATCATGATGCAGTTCACGGCGGGCCAAATTGCCCTGGTATTCCTGGCTGGCCTCAAGGGCATTCCCAACTCGCTCCACGAAGCCGCCATGCTCGACGGAGCCGGAGTACTCTCCCGGTTCCGCAACATCACCCTGCCGCTGATGACCCCGGTGATTCTTTACGACCTGATCCTGGGTATTTCCGGTGGCCTTCAGGCGTTCGTCCAGTCCTACATCATCACCAAGGGTGGACCGGCGAACAGCACGACCTTTATCGTGAACAATCTCTACAACAACGCTTTCCGGTATGGAAACCTGGGATACGCGGCGGCGATCGGCGTGTTCCTGTTCGTCATCACGTTCGTGATTGCCGGGATCGTGTTCCAGACCTCGAACAAATGGGTGCATTACGACCTCAACTAGTTCCGGTACCCTGAGGCACGATCGAGGAGTGGTTTGCCATGGCCGCAGTTTCAGTTAGCGTCAACGACGAAATCCAGCGCCGCGATGCCGGACGGGCAAAGCGGGCACGACGGATGCAGTGGATCCAGACGAAGATCGTCCCACGAGTCATCCTGATCATCATGTGCGCGGTGTTCATCCTTCCCTTCTACTGGATGGCGTCCCTCGCACTCAAGAGCAACGCGGAACTCTCCATCTATCCACCCACGCTGTGGCCACACGATCCGCAGTGGGGGAACTTCGCCGAATCGACGCGCGTCTTCCCGTTCTGGCAGTTCGCGCGAAACACCCTGATCGTCACGGTGTTCACGATCATCGGCGCGACGATCTCGAACCCGTTCATCGCCTACGGATTCTCGCGATTGAACTGGCCGGGTCGTGACAAGGTCTTCCTGGTGGTGCTGGCGACGGTGTTCATGCCGTTCCCGGTGATCATCGTGGCCCTTGTGGACATCTACGCCCAGTGGGGCTGGATGAATACCTTCCTGCCGCTGATCGTGCCGATGTTCTTCGGTAATGCCTTCTGGATCTTCCTGGTTCGCCAGTTCATGATGCAGATTCCGATGGACCTGTCGGACGCCGCGAAGGTGGACGGCGCGAGCGAGTGGCAGATCTTCTGGCAGATCGTCATGCCGCAATGTATTCCGGCACTTGGTGTGGTGGCGATCTTCTCGGGCCTGCATGCGTGGAACGACTTCATTGGGCCACTCATCTTCCTGGGCAAGGAATCGCTGTACACGCTGCCGATCGGTTTGACCTTCTTCCAGGCGACGAATGCGTACGACGTGCGCTTCAACCTGATGATGGCGGCGTCGACGCTGGTGGTGCTGCCGCTGATCGTGCTGTTCCTGCTGTTCCAGAAGTCCTTCATCGGCGGACTTTCGGTCGGCTCGATCAAGTAGCCGTTCAGCCTCATCACGCATACATCGAACAGGACTGGTTGGGCATTGCTCGACCAGTCCTGTTCGTTTTCCCGGACCGCG
>JAEZJB010000401.1 GCA_023415845.1 Chloroflexota bacterium
CCGGGGGGCCCGGCCCCCCCCCCCCCCCCGGCCACCACGCGCCCCCGCGTTCGTGCATTTCAGCATGGCGCCACCTGCCGGAAATAACCGCGGGCTACGACGCTCGCTGTGGTGGGCGCGGCCAGGCGGCGACCTGTGTCCCACTATCATCCGTGCAGCGGAACCACCGATTCGCCCACACCAAAGGACTCCTCGTTCGATGCTGGTTACCATCACGACGCTTGAGATGCTTTCACGGCCAGTGACTGCCCCGCGACCTTTCCCCGAAGGGGTTCGGCTCGATCGCGCCACGGAGGTCTCGCCCGAGTACGCCCGGTTCCTCTACGGCCTGGTCGGCGGGCCGTGGCACTGGACGGATCGGATCGGCTGGAGCCGCGAGCAATGGCGCGCCGATCTCGAGGTGCAGGGCACCGAGTTCCTGATTCTTTATGGCGGTGGGGTTCCGCTCGGCTACGTCCATCTACAACCGATCGAGGAACACGCGGGCACAAGTGTCGAGATTCGGTACTTTGGGCTGGCGGAGCAGGCAATCGGGAAGGGGCTTGGTGGGCGGCTGCTGGAACATGCCATCCAGGCGGCGTGGACGATGACGGACCGCCACGACCTCCGGCCAGTCCACCGGGTCTGGCTGCACACCTGTTCGCTGGATGGTCCGGCTGCCCTCAGCAACTACCAGGCGCGGGGACTGCAGATCATCGGGACCGAGGACGTCGACGTGGCGGTGTCCGATCAGCCGCTGGGTTCGTGGGTCTCCACGGGTGGGCCTGCCAGCGATGGCTGACGGAATCCGACCATGACGGGACGTGATGCACCGCTCAAGGAGTCGGCGTACCAGGGGTGCTATCTGGCGCTCCCGGGTCGTCGGAGTTCGTCAGTTCGTGCCAGGCATCGCTGACGCGGATTTGCTGATGTGCGGCCACCCGGAAACTGTAGACGATCAACCACAAAACCAGCGCGAAAGCCACGATCGGCGCCACGACGAACACCAGCCGGGGGCCGACCAACCCGGAGATGACGCCCGCCAACAGGATGAGGACAAGCGTGGCGGAATTCTCCAGGACCTCCTGGACGCCAAAGGTGGCGCCCTGTTGGGCCAGTGGCACCCGGCGATTGATGAAGGTTTGCACTGACGAGCCGGCCGCGGTCGAGCCAAAGTTGGCAGGCATTGCGATGGTGCTGGCGGCCAGGACCTTGTCGTTGATGTGCTGATCGAAGAGTGCTCCCACCAGCCGTAGCGGACTGAACGGCGCCACGAACGGGGTGACGATATCGATCAGGCCGAGCAGGATCATGGACCCCGACATGATGAATACGGAGATCAGCGCCAGTTTGCGAGATCCGATCCGGTCGATCAGCAGCGGGGTAAGGAGCATCCCGGCGAGGTAACCGATACCGGCGGGGGCAAAGATGTAGACGGTATTCGTGGGGTCGCTGTCCAGCACATGCCGCACATAGAGCGGGATCAGCGTGTTGAGGGCTTCGTTGAGCGACACGGCAATCGCGCCCACCAGCAGCAGAACTCCAACCCAGCGGTAGTTGACAAGCCAGACGGCCATGCGACGCAGCGAAAACATGTGCTCCCGCCACCCGACCTGGCGAACGGCATCACGCAGCGCCGCACCATGCTCCGTTTTGGGCAACTTGAGGGTTTCCCAGGCGCCCACCGCCAGGATGAGTGAGGCGACGACCAGCAAAACGTTGAGGCTGGTTACCTTGATCAGGACAGGCGCGAGGAATGACGACCCCAGTGCCGAGGCAATCGACGAAATCATGCTGACCGATGTCGCCACGACAGCCACGTCTCGTGGTTTGGAAACCAGGGCCACCGCCGACTTCAGGGACGGCGACACCACCTGCATGACGGCGCTGGAGAGAAACATCACGATCAGCAATTGCCCAATGCCCGCCCCGAACATCACTGGCAGCGCCAGGTAGAGGGCGGCGATCACGATATATCCGCCAGCGATGGAGACTCGCTTCGACAGCGAGTCGGCGAGAATGCCGCCCTGCACACCAAAGAGCACGGCCGAGAGGTAGGTGCTGGCCGACACGAGTGAGATTTCCCACTGGGCGGCACCGTGGGACGCCAGCGAGACCATGGTGCCGTAGGAAACCGTGGCCATGGCCAGGCGAGCTGCCCCGTGGGACTGGGCGAGATTCCGAACTTCAGGTTGGCGAAAGGCTTCGATGTAGCCAACCCGCCGGTTGGTGCTTTCCGTCATGGAGGCATGCCTTCGCTCCCTCTCAGGTACCGGCATCCGGCACGTGCCAGCGGCGCATGCAGCGTTCAGGACGGAAACCCGGAGCGTGAGCCCACGGAGCCGACATCGGTGCCATGCCCCGATGATAGCGTCCGGCGTGACCTCGCGGACCTGGTACTGGCTCGGGTTGGCAACCGAAAGTGTGGCCTAGTCTCCGAGCGTCAATCGCTCGAGAGCGGTGGTCGGCACCTCTGCCCAGACTCCAGTCTCGAAGAACCGGCGCATCTGCAGGATGTATGGCTCGATCTCGTAGCCGTGGTCGGCGAGCCAGCAGTGGTTGTAGTAGGTGTCGAGGTAGCGTTCGCCGGGGTCACAGGCCAGGGTGACGATCGACCCGGCTTCGCCACGATCGCGCATCTCGGCCGCCAACTGGAACACGCCGTAGAGGTTGGTACCGGTCGATCCGCCGTAGCGTCGGCCCGTGACGCCAGCCAGGAAATGCATGGCCGCATAGGACTGGGCATTACGCACCTGAATCATGCGATCGATCACGCAGGGGTTGAACGATGGCTCCACCCGGGGACGGCCAATGCCTTCGATGCCGGAGGCGCGGCACTCCTTGGTCGTCCAGTCGATCCCCATGTAGGAGTCGTAGAACACCGAGTTCTCGGGATCGACCACGCAGAGTTCGGTGTCATAGCCGCGGTAGCGGATGTAGCGGCCGATGGTGGACGACGTACCACCGGTGCCAGCGCCAACGCAAATCCAGCGGGGAACGGGTGCGGATTCCTGAAGCATCTGGGTGAAGATCGATTCGGCGATGTTGTTGTTCCCGCGCCAGTCGGTAGCCTGGGCGGCGTTGGTGAACTGGTCGAGGTAGTGGCCGCCGGTTTCACGGGCCAGTCGCTCAGCTTCGGCGTAGACCTGGGAGCCATCATCGACGAAATGACACTGCCCGCCGAAGAACTCGATCTGGCGGACCTTGGCTTCGGAGGTGCCGCGAGGCATGACGGCGATGAACGGGAGACCGAGCAGGCGGGCGAAATAGGATTCCGAGACGGCGGTCGAGCCGGAGGAAGCCTCGATCAGCGTGGTGCCCTCGACGATGGATCCGTCGCACAGTCCATAGAGGAAGAGGGATCGCGCCAGGCGGTGCTTGAGCGAGCCCGTGAGATGGGTCGACTCGTCCTTGAGGTAGACCGTGATACCGGGAGCGCCGGGAATCTCCAGTGGAATCAGGTGGGTGTCGGCCGAACGCTGGAAGTCACGTTCAATGGTTCGAATCGCCTCATTCACCCAGGTTCTGCCCATGATGATCCTCGTCTGCTGGTTGTCGCGAACTTCGGCACCTGCCCATCCGGTCCAGGCGCGCCGTGCAGTAATAACGATACATGGTCTCAGCGAATCTGTTTCGCCTGCAGCGTGAGCGCGGCATTGACGAGCGCGAGGTGGGAAAAGGCCTGCGGGAAATTCCCCAACTGCTGACCCGCGACCGGATCGTATTCCTCCGCAAGGAGACCCAGGTCGTTCGAAAGCCCGAGCAGCCGATCGAACAAGTGCCTTGCTCGCTCCGACTCGCCCTGGAGGGCGAGCGCCTCCACCAGCCAGAAGGAACAGGCGATGAAGGCTCCCTCACCGGGAGGCAACCCGTCACCCTCGGCGCCGGTCGTGCGATAGCGCAGCAGCAATCCGTGCTCCATCAAGTCCTCTTCGATGGCGGCGACTGTCGAGATCATGCGGGGATCGGTCGCTGGCAGGAAACCGACGATCGACATCAGCAGCACGCTGGCGTCGAGATCGTCGACACCGTAGGACTGCGCGAAGGCCTGGCGGGACTCACTCCAGGCGTTGGCCATGACATCGGCGTGGATTTCGGCCCGCACCCGGCGCCAGGTTTCGACTGGACCGTCCAGCGCGAACTCTTCGGCGAGCCGGACGGCCCGGTCGAAGGCAACCCACGACATTACCCTGGAGTGAGTGAAGTGGCGGACAGGCCCACGCATCTCCCAGATCCCGGCATCGGGCAGCCGCCAGTTTTCCTCCAGCCAGCGGAGCATGTGCCTGATCAGGGACGACGCGAAATGGGATCGCGGTGCACCGTGCACCCGCGCGTGGTAGAGGGCGTCGATCACCTCACCGTATACGTCGATCTGCAGCTGGCGGGAGGCAGCATTTCCCACCCGCACCGGGCGCGAATCGGCAAAGCCGGAGAGGTGGCCCAGTTCACGCTCGGGCAGATATCGCTCGCCTGCGATGCCGAACATGATCTGCAGATGCTCGGTGTCGCCCGCAATGGCGCGGAGCAGCCAGTCGCGCCAGGCCCTGGCCTCCCGGCGGTGACCGGCGCGCATCATCGCCACCAGGGTAAGCGACGCATCCCGCAACCAGCAGAAGCGGTAATCCCAGTTCCGCACGCCACCGATCCACTCCGGCAACGAGGTGGTCGGTGCGGCGACGATGCCGCCCGTGGGGGCATAGGTGAGCGCCTTCAGCACGAGCAACGAGCGCCGGATGGCGTGCGGAGATTCACCGTCGAGCGCACTGCGGGATGACCAGTCTCGCCAGAACCGCTCCGTCTCCGCCAGGGCGGAGTCGACTTCAACCGCCTTGACCGGGGCAAGGTGTGAGGGATACCAGGTAAGGACAAAGTCGAGGCGCTCGCCGGCGGAGACGGAAAAATCAGCCACGGTGGCGAGATCCCGGCCCCGCAACCTGACCGGCGCTCGCAGGCTGATCGCATCGGGGCCGGCAATGGCGATCTGGCTGCCGTCGATGCGGCGCATCCAGGGAGTGACCTCGCCATACTCGAAGCGGATGGCCAGATCGAAGGTCATCGGCACGGTGCCGGAGACCCCTTCCACAATCCGGACGATGTCCGCCTCCTGCTCCCTGATTGGCATGAAGTCGGTGACGCGGACGGTACCATCGGGCGTGACGTGCGTGGTTTCCAGAATGAACGTCTGATCGCGGTAGGTGCGTTCGGTCGACGTGACGTCGCAGTCGGGAGCGATCAGCCAGCGGCCGTTGGTGCGATCGCCGACGAGGGCGGCGAAACAGGCCGGCGCGTCGAAGCGCGGGAAACAGCACCAGTCGATCGAACCGCTCCGATGCACGAGCACCCCGGTGTGGAGATCGGCCAGCAGCGCGTAGTCTTCAATCCTCGGCATCGGGACTCCTCCGGGACCATGCGATTCGCCTGACCGGGTTATTCTCCCATTCCCGTACAATGCCGGCAGGCACACGCACCTTCAGCCAGGAGCCATCCAATGCCCGCGCCCCTCATCGGCCTTCACCATGTCACCGCCATCTGTGGTGATGCGCAACGTAACCATGACTTCTACACGGGCGTGCTCGGCCTGCGACTGGTGAAGCAGACCGTGAATTTCGATGACCCGAACAGCTGGCACCTGTACTATGGCGACACGACGGGCCAGCCCGGCACGCTGATGACATTTTTCGCGTGGCCCGATGGAGAAGGCGGCCAGGTGGGACTGGACCAGTTCGGTTCGGTGCTGCTGGGGATTCCGGCAAAATCGCTCGGGTTCTGGATCGAACGGTTGCTCGGCCTGGGAATCGCGTATCAACAGCCGGGTCGCCGGTTTGGCGAACGGAGCATCGCGTTCCGTGATCCTGACGGACTCAACCTCGAACTCGTCACGCTGCCCGATCCCCCGCCGTGCGATCCCTGGGAGGACTCGCCGGTGCCGGTGGAGCATGCCATCCGGGGCATCCACGGGGTGAGCCTGTGGGCGAATGGGGATGCGGCGGCAACCTTCTTCTCCGAGCGGCTGGGATTCCGGGACGGTGGCCGGGAAAGCACGACGCATCGGCTCTTGGTCGGCCAGGGTGAGCGGACAGGGGTACTGGACCTGGTGGGGGCGACCGGTCTCTGGCCCGGCTCGGTGGCCGTAGGGACCATCCATCACGTCGCATGGGCCGTTGCCGATGACGAAGAACTCACGGCCTGGCAGGCTGAACTCGGCGCGCATGACATCGACGTGACACCGATTCGCGACCGCACCTACTTCCACTCCATTTATATGGAAACCCCTGGTGGAGCGATGGTGGAAATGGCGACATCCGGACCAGGTTTCACGGTCGACGAGGATGCAGCCAGCCTTGGCCAGCGCCTGCAACTGCCGCCCCAACTCGAACGGCAACGCCTCGGCCTGGAGGGCTCCCTCCCGCCGCTCGACACGACCCTCCGCCAGCAACGCACCTCGTAAAGGCCAACACTCGTGTTGTTGACGACAACACGAGTGTTGGTTTCCCGGGACTACTGGTGACGCCCTCACCCGTCTCCGACGCTCTGCTCAGCACGCCGTCACGAGAGGGCGGACATGAGGTCGCGACAACACACATTTCGGCACAGTAAAGACTGTACGTTCACCACTTTCAATTCGTGTATACTGCAGGAGACAGGTTGTGTCGTGTGCGACGCTCGCTTCGCGCATCCCTGCCCCTCACTGGTTGGGCAGGCAAGGTTTCAGCACCCACCGTGGCGATTCCCAGGGGTGCCGTTCGTAAGACTCGGCTGAGTTCGGTCCGCTCGACCTGCAGCCTGAGGAGGTGGCAACGTGGTCTTCCGCCGTGACAACAAGGTCGACTCGTTCCAGCGCCAGATGAGTGCACTCCGAAACCAACTCGGGGCCACGGGCGAAGGGCTGGACGAGATCGACGATGACCTGCCCGAACTCGACGACGAGCAATATGACAATCGCTCCTACCGGTCGCAGGCAGCTGCCATCGATAACGACAATTCGGCCTACAGCTTTGGCACCTACCCAGGCCAGGCCACACAACCGGCGCGCCAGACCTATGAGGAAGACGCACCGGCGATTCCCCAGATGCCAACCGCCGACGCGGACGCCAGCATCATTGCGGCCGACGCGAACTGGAAGGGTGACATCAACGCCGAGCGCAGCATTCACGTGCTGGGCAAGGTTCAGGGTTCAATCACGGCCAACGAGGACATCTGGATCGCCGAAGGAGCCGAGGTCAACGCCACCGTCACCGCGATGCGGGTGATCGTGGGAGGCATGCTTTCCGGGGCCGCCAATGCCTCCAGTCGCTTCGAGGTGCTGCCGACCGGAAATGTCACGGCCGACGTGACGTCACCGATCACCGTGGTCCACGAAGGGGCGACGCTCAACGGCAACTTCCGGGTCGGCAATGGTGACGACAGCCGCACCAACGCCGCCGCCGTTGTCCAGCGCCGTTCCCGCGCCACCAGTTGAGCGTCCGAACCGGACCACCCCCACCAGGGAGTACCCACACCATGACGATGCGCACCTACGACACCACCACCTACCCCTCACAGGGCACGTTTTCTGCGGGCGAGACGCAGGACGACTCGGTGAGCGTATTCGATCGCTATTCGTCGTTTGACGGCACCTTCAATCTCACCCGCGACCTGCGGGTGGAGGGCCAGGTCAAAGGCACCATCACCTGCCAGGGCACCATGCTCGTTGCTCAGGGAGCGTCGGTGAATGCCACCGTCGATGCCGAGAACATCACCGTGGCCGGCGAACTCGATGGCGAGATCGTCTGCCGGGGCAAATTGCAGATTCTCTCGACCGGCAAGGTGCGAGGAAAGCTGACGACCGCCTCACTGGTGATCAATGAAGGGGCCATCTACGAGGGCGAACTCGTGATGGAGACCGGTCGGGACGGCGGTGCGAGCCGCGAATACGTTCGCCCGCGGGCCACCGCAGCGACTGCTTCTAGCACGTCAACCGCGGCGACCGAAACCCCGCGGAGCGAACCGGCGGCGGGTTCGACGGTTGCGCCAGCTGGCGGCAACACCTTTATCCGACGATTTGGCGGCCAGGAAACATCGTGGGACCAGACTGGTGAACCTGCGGGATCGAATGAACCGGAATCGTAGGATCGGGCGTTAAGGTGGTATGGGTCTCGGGGTCTCGACACCCGGCTGCAGGCTCCTGACCTGGCGAATGGCCCGGAATGACGCAGATTCCGGGGGATGGCAGCGGTCACCATGCTATACTTCCCGGGCTCATTTGCCAGCGCCATGGTGGTGCAGCGCAACCCAACACCCGCCCAGCCCGGGCGAAATGCAGGGAGCGTGTTGCCACCAGCATCCAGGCGAATACCCACTGGTAGTCGAGAAGCCCCTCAAGTGATAGCAGGTTGAGCCAGCGTGAAACTGCCAGACATTTCCCTCTTGAAGGGATGGCCCACTCTCCAACCGGAACTCGCGACCGCCGGTGCGTCCGCATCGTTCCAGCCGCGCGTTAGCCGGTCGACTCCGCGGGCCGGGGTCATGCAGTTCGCCAGCAATAGCGGTGGCGGCGGCAACGATGACGACGCGTTCGACGATGGCTACGACGACGATCT
>JAEZJB010000406.1 GCA_023415845.1 Chloroflexota bacterium
TGCCTGTTGACCGGTCCTGCCCCGGTGATATGCTAGGCCGAACCGGGACCCACGTGTGCTACCCGCCCAAAATCCCTTACTGGAGACTTTCCTGTTGGACATACGCGCCTACGTCGCCGCAGTGCCGGAGATGGACCGGTTCCTGACGGTGGACGACATGCAGCAGGCGTTCGACGACCTTGCCGCCACCTACCCGGAGCTCACCACACTCCGCCGGGTCGGCACCTCGAAACTCCGCGAACCCATCCGCATGCTGTCGATCGGGCACGGCTCGCGCAACATGCTCATGTTTGGCTGCCCGCATCCCAACGAGCCGATCGGCGCGATGCTGATCCATCACCACACGCAACTGCTGTGCACCGACGCCAACCTGCGGGACCGGTTCGACTTCACCTGGCATTTCATCTCCACCGTCGACCCCGATGGCACTCGCCTCAACGAAGGCTGGTTCGGCGGACCGTTCACGCCCACCAACTACGCCCGGCATTTCTATCGCCCGGCCGCCCGCGACCAGGTCGAGTGGACCTTCCCGATTTCCTACAAGGACCACTACTTCGACGCCTCGCTACCCGAAACCGAAATGCTGATGCGCGTCATCGACGAGTTGAAGCCCGCCCTGATGGCCTCACTGCACAACGCCGGCTTCAGCGGCGTCTACTACTACACTTCCGGCGGCGACCAGCAGCTGTTCGACACGCTCCACGCCCTGCCCGCCTGGGAAGACCTGCCGCTGGCTATGGGTGAAGCCGAGGTTCCGTGGGCCACACCGTTGGCTGACGCCATCTTCCCGCTGCTCACCTCCGCCCACGCCTACGATTACCTGGAGGCCAACGGCGGCAACCCGGGTGCCAGCGAATCCGGCGCTTCCAGCTTCGAGTACGCACTTCCCTACAACACCTTCAACATCATTACGGAAGTCGCCTACTTCGACGACCCGCGCGTCAACGACCAGACCCCAACTGCCACCAACCGCCGTGAAGCGATCCTCGCCTCGCTCGACGAGCAGCAGGCATCCCGCGAGGCCATGCGGGCCCAGTGGAATGCCGTGGTCCGCGATCTCTCCGTCGATTCACCCTTCCGTCGCACCGTCGACTGGTGGGTAAACGAACTGGGCCGCGACACCGAGGCCGAGCGCAACTGGGCCATCAACAATCCCGATACTGACCGTCCGGCCACCCAGGCCGAACTGTTCAGCAGCCAGCTCATGCCGCAATTCTTCCGGCTGTGCTGGCAGGGTCTCATCGTGCGGATGCTGGAAGGTGAAGTTGGCATCGGCAATGGCACACCCGCCATTCGCCGCGAACTCGCCACCGCCCGCGACACCTTCGAGGGCTGGGGCGCCCAGCTGGAAAGCGAGCTCGATTTCCGCACCGTTCCCATTCGCAAGCTGGTCGGCGTTCAGTTCGGCGCAGTGTTGGCCGCCGCCGAATACCTCGAGCGCGCGTCCGCCACTGACTGAATCACGCCGTTTCCCAGGCAGGGTCCCTGATTTTTCCCGTCAGCAAAGTCACACGCTGTAGCGTTGAGGAACCTCTTTCATGCACGTCCCCACGTCAAAACTGGCCACTCGCCCGATCAGTCGCCGGGCGGTTCTCCAGGGTTCAGCCGGCATGGCCGCCACCGCCGCCATGATCGGCTCGATGACGTTCCCCAGGTCGATGACAGCCCAGACCCCGGTCTCCGGCGAAATCCCCGCCAAGACCCTCTCGGGCACCGTCATCCTCAGCATCACCGGCGAGCCACTTTCGTTCAACCTGAACGCCGTGGCCGATGACAATCTCTATCCCATCGCCTGCAATATCTACAACTCGCTGTTCTCCTTGGACAACGACTTCAACGTGGTCATGGAACTCGCCACCGGTTATGAGGTGTCGGACGAGGGTCTCGCCATCACCGTGACCCTCAATCCCCTCGCCACCTGGCACGACGGTGAACCGGTCACCGCCAACGACGTCAAGTGGTCGCTCGAAGCCATCATCGCCGACCCGTCGTCGACCGCCGCGGCCCTCATCAGCGCCCTCGCATCGGTGGACGTGATCGACGATCACACCGCCGTGCTGAACCTGTCCCGCCCATCGTCGTCCATCATCGGCTTCCTCTCCTGGTACGGCGTGATGATCCTGCCGGCCCACATCTACGACGACGGCACCGACTGGACCGAAAACCCGGCCAACATGGCCCCGATCGGCTCCGGACCGTTCAGGTTCGTCTCCTACACCCCCGGCCAGACGATCGAGCTGGAGGCCAACGAGTCCTACTTCGGTGAAGGCCCCTTCCTTGAGAAACTCATCTGGCAGGTGATTCCAGACCAGAACACCCAGGTTCAGGCCTTGCTCAACGGCGAAATCGACATGGTCGATGGGGTACCGTCCACCAACCTGCCCCAGCTCGAAACCGACCCCAACTTCGTCACGATCCCGAAGAACTACCCGAACCCGCTCTACGTTGGGTTCAACACCGCCCAGGCGCCGTTCGATAACCCGGACGTGCGCCGCGCCGTCGGTATGGCCATCGACCGCGACCAGATCGTCGCCTCGGCGTTCGGTGGCTACGGCGTATCGCAGGACGTCTACTACCCGACCGTCATCGCCTGGGCCAGCAACCCCGATGCCACCGCCCCTGCTTTCGACATCGACGGCGCCAACGCCCTCCTCGACGAAGCTGGCTTCCCGCTCGACGGTGACTCCCGCTTCAGCGCCCGGCTGACCATTTTCAGTGGCTGGCAACTCCTGTCGGACACCGCCACCGTGATCAAGGAACAGCTCGCCGCCATCGGGATTGACGTCGAAATCGTCACCCTCGAATTTGCCGCCTGGGACGAGCAGCTTGCCGCCGGCGACTTCGAGCTCGGCATGCTTGCCGGGTCACAGGGCCCGGACCCGGCCAACCTCGCGCTGCGCTGGGGGTCCGAAGGCACCCTCAACCATTGGGGCTTCCAGAACGAAGAATTCGACGCCCTTTTGGTCGAAGGTGACACTGCATCCGATCCTGAGGAGCGTGCGGCACTCTACTTCCAGGCCCAGCAGATCCTCGCCGACGAGGTTCCGGGCTTCCTGATCGCCCAACAGCCGTACTATTCGTCGTATGTCGCGGGCCTGGGCAATGTCTGGCTCAACCCCGACGATCCTGCCGCCAATCTCGTTGGCCAGAACCGCTTCACCCTCACCACCCTCGATGGGGAATAACTGCCGGCCTCCCGTCGAGGAGTCTCCACACCAGGTCATTGCGGCCCACCAGAGGCCCAGGACACGATCGCATCACCTGTCCTCAGGAAAGGAACCACTCGTGAACTTCTCGCAAGCCATGATGAATCGCCCGCTCAGCCGCCGCAGCATGGTCCAGGGCTCGGCCGCCATGGCCGCCACCGCCGCCATGATCGGCTCCATGTCCTTCCCGAAGTCGATGCAGGCGCAGACCCCGGTCTCCGGTGAGATCCCCGCCAAGACCCTCTCCGGCACGGCCATCCTCGCCATTCCGGGTGAGCCGCTCTCGTTCAACCTCAACCTGACCGCAGACGACAACCTGTGGCCGATCGCCTGCAACATCTACAACTCGCTCTTCTCGCTCGACAACGACTTCAACGTCATCATGGAACTCGCCACCGGCTACGAAGTCTCCGATGACGGC
>JAEZJB010000428.1 GCA_023415845.1 Chloroflexota bacterium
TCAGCAGGCGTGGGACTTCCTTGCGCAGGAATTTCAGGCGGCGGCTCACCGTTCGCTCGCTGACCTTCAGGGCTCGTGCCGTTTCCAGCAGGTCCGGGCGATCAGCCTGGCGGATCTCGATCAGGTCGCGGTCAAACGGCGTGAGGGGCTGCAGGCAGCAATCGAGTTCGACCTGTGCTTCCCGGTCGGCCGCGAGCGGACAGGCGATCCTGCCTGCTTCGAGGACGCCAGTGGCGACTGCCCAGCGCGGCGGCGTGGCCGGGCGGCGCAGGTGGGCGCGCACGGCGTCGCGGAGGCGCCACGGGAATTGCGCGAGCAGGTAGCGGGCGAACGATCCTTCGGCGTCCCACCGGTCGACGATGCTGGCGAAGACGAACCAGCCTTCCTGCCAGACATCATCTGCGTCCCAGGTGCCGGTGATCTGCGAATTGTTGGGCGGAATCGGGATGCTGCGGGCGATGCGACGCAGCTTGACGGAAAACGCCTGGTACAGCGCGTCCCGGGCGTTCCAGTCCCCGGACTGGGCGCGGATCGCCACCGCGTTCAGCTTGCGTTCGAGGCCGGGGGAAAAATCTTCGGCGGCGCTGATGATCGGCAGCAGGATTGGTCCGGGATCGGGTGCGACCGGGGCGAGGGGGTTGCGGAAGGGGGTAGGGACCGGCACGACCGGCTGGTCGAACGGGTCGTCGATGCGATGCTCCATGATGAACCTCCGATGCGTGGGCACCACGGCGGGCGCCGGAAACTGCAGTGCGGGTTGGCTCTTCGGAGCTCTGCGGTGAACGGAATTGGCGCGGGAAGCGTCTCCTAGGCGTCGTCCTGGCCCTGGCGGACCGCTGGCGGGATCACGCCCAGGTCGAGTTCGTGCGAGGTGGCACAGCGTGGGCAGACGGTGCGGACCGTGCCGAATCCATCGAAATGCCAGTAGCGGTCGCGGACCTTGATGTTGACCCGACCCCCGGGTTGCCAGGTGGCGAGCAGCACGGGAGGTGTCTGGCAGTGGCACTCCCAGCGCACGGCGGGCGACGTCGGTTCGAATGCTGTATCTGTCCGCTGTCTGGTCGTTGCCACAGTCCTGCCCCCACCCTGGTCCCGTTCTGAAAGATGTCGGAGACGGCGGTATCCCCACATGACCCACCGTTCCGATTGAGCAATTAGAACATTTGTTCTGTTCTGTACGCATGGTACGAGCGCATCCCGCGCCTGTCAAGGTCACCCCATCCGACGCAGCGTGGGTGCGAAGGCAGTCGGGGAGGTCTCGTGGCAGTGATCGGCAGGGTGCCTAGAGATCCGTGATCCATGCCTTGATCTTACGAATGGTTAGCAAGACAATGGCACGAGGATTCCGTCGCCATGGATCGTGCCAGGGAGTGGGCGGGCCGTTCGCGACGATTGTCTGGGCTCCGGCCCCCTCATCAGGAGCTTTCCGTGACCATGCCGTTCCGTTTCGGCCTGACCACCTTCGGTGATGTCCCGCATCGCGAGGGTGAGGAGCGGCTGACCGACGCCGCCTCGATCCGCGAGATCGTCGCCCACGCCCAGTTGGCCGAGTCGCTGGGGTTCGATGTCTTTACCATCGGCGAGCACCACCGCGAAGACATGCCGGTTCCGTCGCCCGAGATGGTGCTGGCGGCAATCGCCTCGGTCACGACGCGAATGCACCTGGGCTCGGCGGTCACCGTCCTCAGCACCGACGATCCGGTTCGGGTCTACGAGCGCTTCGCCACGCTGGACGCCGTCTCCAATGGGCGGGCCGAGCCGATTCTCGGACGCGGGTCGTTCACCGAGACCTTCCCGCTCTATGGCTTCAACATCGCCGAGTACGACGCCCTGTTCGAGGAAAAGCTCAACCTGTGGGCCGAGTTGCGCGCCGAACAACCGATCACCTGGGAGGGAAACCTCCGTCCTTCGCTCCACAACCGGCAGGTCTACCCGCGAACGGAGCATCCGGGCGGATTGCCGACCTGGGTGGGCGTTGGTGGCAACCCGCAGTCGGTGCTGCGGGTGGCCCGCTACGGCTTCAACCTGATGCTGGCCGCGCTCGGGATGACCAACAAGCGCCTGCGCCAGAACGTCGACCTCTTCCAGCGTGGCCTTCAGCACTTCGGGCAACCACGGCCGCAGATCGGCGTCTCGGTCAACGGTTACATCGCGCCGACCGACAAGGAGGCGCGTGACGAACTCTGGCCGCAATACGAGCAGCGGATGGGGCGCATCGGCCGCGAGCGTGGCTGGGGGCCAATCGATCGCGCGACCTTCGAGGACAGCATCGACCACGGTCTCCACATGGTCGGGTCGCCCGCTACCGTGGCCCGGAAGATGGTCGAAACCATCATGTTCCTCGGCCTGAACCGGATCGACTTCGGCTACGACACGGTTTCCCTGCCGCTGGAGGCGAAGGAACGCTCGCTGACCCTGCTGGCGAACGAAGTTGTTCCCGAAGTGCGGGCCTGGATCGACAACGCGGCGGTGACGATGTGAGCGATGGGGCGAACGCCGTTCACACGGGCGGGATCATCGGCGCCGGGAAACTGGCAACGACCCTGGCGCGCCACCTGCTCGACGCCGGGTACGACGTGATGATCTCCGGATCTGGTGGGATCGAGCGGCTCGGGCTGGTGGTCGAGGTGATGCTACCCGGGGCGCGACCAGCCGTGACTGCCGACGTCATCGCCGATTCCGACCTCATAATTCTCTCCCTGCCGCTTGGTCGCCTGCCGGAGCTGCCAGGCGATGCGTTCGCCGGCCGGCTGGTGGTCGATGCGATGAACTACTGGGAGCCGGTCGACGGGTATCTCGAAGCCTTCGCCAACCGCCCCGGTACCAGCAGCGAACTCGTTGCCGCAATGCTGCCAGGGGCGCGAGTGGTCAAGGCGTTCAGCCACCTCGGCTATCACGACATTGATGGCCTGGCCTGCCCTTCGGGTGATCCACGGCGGGTCGGTCTCGCGGTGGCGGGGGACGATCCCGCCGATGTTGCGACCGTCGCTGCCGTGATCGACCGGATCGGGTTCGATCCGGTGCCCATCGGCACGCTGGCCGAGAGCGGCATCCTCGATCCTGGCCAGCCGTTGTTCGGTCGGCCGGTGATCGACCGCGTCCAGGTGTAACCGGGCAGGGGACCATATCCCTCCGGGGCTCACCGTGGCGCAGGGTGGGCTGGCGATGACGGGGAGGGTCTGCCATGATCCCCGCACGATTCGCTTCTACCGCAAGGACCGCTCCGTGAGACCCATCCGCGTTGGCATCCAGATCACCCAGCAGCACGCGACCTACCACCAGATTCGCGACGCCTGGAAGGCAGTCGACGACAGTGGCGCCGACACGCTCTTTAACTGGGACCATTTCTTTCCGCTCTCCGGCGATCCCGAAGGCACCCACCTTGATAACTGGATGGCCCTCGGCGCAATGGCCGAAGTCACCAAGCGTGTCGAGATCGGCTGCCTCGTTACCGCCATCGGCTGGCGTAATCCCAACCTGCTGGCCGATATGGCTCGCACCCTCGACCACCTGTCGGATGGACGGGCGATCCTCGGGCTGGGGAGTGGCTGGAACCGGCGCGACTATGAAGAGTATGGCTACGAGTTCGGCACCGCTGCCTCGCGGTTGAAGGACCTTGACCGCGACATGCCGATCATCATCGACCGCCTGGCGAAGCTGAATCCGCCGCCCATCCAGTCGCCGTTCCCGATCCTGATCGGCGGAGGCGGCGAAAAGGTCACGCTCCGTATCGTGGCCCAGTACGCCACCATCTGGAACGGTCAGGGTGAACCCGAAGTGCTGGCCCACAAAAACCAGGTCCTCGACGAGTGGTGCGCGAAGGTCGGACGCGACCCGAACGAGATCGAGCGTTCGGCCCAGATCTTCGGACCGCAGCTCGATCGCCTCGATGACTACCTCGAGGCCGGGATCACCCACTTTATCGCCGCTTCGGGCGGTCCGGACTACGACCTGACCGATCTCCAGAAGCTGCTCGACTGGCGGGCAGCGCGCGAGTCGTAATAGGCGACCTGCCCGTTCCGGTCAACCAGGGACGAAATCAACCCCCGTGTCGGCTGCCCTGCAACCGGTGCGGGGGTGTTGGCGTTTTGCACATGTCACCTGTTTCCGTTCGAGCATGCCAGGAGCGTTGCTTGCCGACCACGATCGTTCATCACCATGGCGCTGATTTTCATGTCGAAACGGCCGGCAGCGGTCCGGCCATCCTGCTTATTCACTCCGGCGTAACCGATAGCCGGATGTGGGACGACCTCTGGCCCGACCTGGCCGCTACCTACACCGTGGTTCGCTATGACCTGCGGGGCCATGGCCGGTCCACGATTCCGCCACATGCCTTCGCCCATCACGACGACGCCCGCGCGGTGCTCGACGCTGCCGGCCTCGACCGGGCAGTGGTCGTGGGTGCCTCGATGGGCGGTGGCGTCGCGCTCGATCTGGCCCTGGCCAACCCGGAGCGGGTGGCGGGGCTGGTCCTGATCAATACGCTGGCCGGCATGGAAACGCCGTCATCCGAGCTCCGTGCCGGCTGGGATGCGGTCAACCGCGCCTGGGATGCGGGCGATCTCGACGCCGCCACCGAGATCGAACTGCGAATGTGGGTCGATGGTCCCACTCGCCAGCCAGATGAAGTTGATCCCGCCGTGCGGGAGCGGGTCCGACAGATGGACCGCGCCCTGCTCGCCCGGGCCGAGGAGCAGGAGGCGGCCACCGAGATCGAACTGGACCCTCCCGCCCGGGAACGCCTTGCTGAGGTGACCTGCCCCGTCCTGCTGATTGTCGGCTTGCTCGACCTGCCCGATGCCATCGCCAGCGCCGCTACCCTTGAATCTGGACTGCCCGACGCCCGCCGCGTGGACATCGCCGACGCCGCGCACCTGCCTTCGATGGAGAGCCCCGCTGCCGTGCTGAATGCGATCGAGGAGTTTCTGGACCACCTCCAGACTACGCGTTAGCGCCAGGGAACAACGGCCAGAGACGGGGCAAGCATGCAGGAGGTCCGAGGCATGGTGAGGGGGATAACCCAATCCGGCAGTCGCCACCGGAGTGACTCCCTATACTGGGACCAACCACCTGGCGCCGCTTCCGGCCTGGAACGGCCATCACAAAGGAGTCACCGATGATCCCTACCTTCCCCTTCGGTCGCACCGGGCACGACAGCACCCGCGTGATTTTCGGCGCGGCAGCCCTTTCGTCGGTCGATCAGGATGTCGCCGACCAGACGATGCAGCTGATCATCGATCACGGCATCAACCACATCGATGTCGCGGCGTCCTATGGCGATGCCGAGATCCGGCTTGGGCCATGGATGGAAACGCATCGTGACCGATTCTTCCTCGGCACCAAGACCGGTGAGCGCACCGCCGACCGGGCCTGGGACGAGATCTGTCGCTCGCTCGAACGCCTGCGGACGGACAAGATCGACCTCATCCAGCTTCACAACCTTGCCGAACCCGAAGAGCAGGCGATTGCCCTTGGTCCCGGCGGCGCCCTGGAAGCCTGCCTGCGGGCGAAGGAAGACGGGCTAGTCGACTTCATCGGCGTCACCGGGCACGGCACGCAGATCGCCGCCATGCACAAACGGTCGCTGGCCCAGTTCGATTTCGATTCGGTGTTGCTGCCGCTCAATTACCCGATGATGCAGAACCCGCAGTACCACGCCGATTTCGAGGAGCTAATGACCATCTGTCTCGACCGGAACATCGCGGTCCAAACGATCAAGAGCATCACCCGGGCGCCCTGGGGTGACCGCGAGCAGACGACGCTGACCTGGTACGAGCCGCTGGAGGACCAGGCCGACATCGACAAGGCCGTCTGGTGGGTGCTGGGGCGGCCGAATGTCTTCCTCAACACGGCCTCCGATCCGCGCCTGCTGGCCAAGGTGCTCGACGCCGCCGAGCGGTTTGAAACCCGGCCAACCGACGCCGAGATGGAGGAGTTGATGGAGCGCCAGCAGATGGAGCCGCTCTTCGTCTAGCACTCAGGCGCTCAGGTCCGCACGAAACCAACGCCTGGATCGGGGACCGGCTCTGTGAGGGCCGGTCCCCTCCTTGTGCGGCACGAAGCCATCCTGTCGGGTGGGGTGCGGAGCACTGTCGCCATCAGATACTCGGAGCATCCAGTCCCGGCAAGCGGGAATGGTGAGGAGTTGGCGATGGCGTTGCGAATGGAATCTGCGCTGACCGCCGAATCGGTGCTGGCGGCCCTGACCCAGGTCACGGTGCCAGGGTTCGGCGTCAATCCTGTCGACCTCGGGTTGATCTACGGTGTCGAAGTTGAGGGAACCGATGTGCGGTTGGTGATGACCCTCCCTGACATCGCGCCGGAAGTCCCGGTCAATTTCCGGCTGGCCATCGAGCAGGTCGTCCGCGGGCGGCATCCCGACCTGGGGCGGATCGCCTTCGACCTTGTCTGGGATCCGCCGTGGCGCGAGGGAGCCATGGCGCACGACCGGCTCATCCCCACCATCGCTTCGCTGTCCGGCCGAAGCCCCGGTGCTGTGTCGGCTGCGGCAATCAGGGCATCGCTCCATCGCGTCATCGATCCGGACTGGGGCATCAACATCGTCGACCTTGGTCTGGTGCGGAGTATTCAGGTAGCCGGTAATTCGGTGGCCGTCACGATGACGCTTGCGTCGGCAGATTCCCGGCTGCGGGACAATGCCGAGGCGGTGATTCGGCGCGTGCTCACCACGTGCCACGCCTCACTCGCAGAGGTCAGCGTCGAGCTTGTCTGGCTACCGCGCTGGAGCGAGAGTGACATATCTCCCGAGGGGAAGGCCGCGCTCGTCGCCCAGGCTAGCTCCTGAAGGTTCGTGGAGGATTCCCGCCAAGGTGCATCGCTCCCCACCGATTGAGGCCGGCTGGAAGCTCAGTCGCGTGCTTGAGACCTATCCAGAGTTGCTCGGTACGCTCACCGGTATCTCGCCTGCGTTCGGCCGGCTGCGGAACCCGGTGATCCGCCGGGTGCAGGGACGCCTGGTCACGGTCGGGCAGGCCGCGCGGATAGCTGGCCTCTCGCCTGGGGCGCTGGTCAGGGAGTTGAATGTCGCGGCAGGTTTCGATCTCACCACGGCCTACCGGGCGGCTGGTGAGGCGTGTGCAACGTGTGGCGTGGAGCCGGACTGGTTCGACACGGTGCCGGTGGACGCCGAACTCGATGCCCGGGCCATGTCCGATCGCGGACTGGAATCGTTCAGCGCCATTGCCGAGGCTGCTCGCCGGGTTCTCGAAGGTTCAATCCTCCGCGTCCTGATTGGGTCCGAGCCACTGCCGCTGTACGAAGCACTTGGCAGCGACGGGTTCGATCACTGGGCCATACAACTCGATGCCCACCGCTGGCAGGTCGATTTCTACCGGATACCTGCCTGACGCTCGATCGCTGGGCACGCGGCGAGCGCCAGGGAAGCGGAGACCGCCGTGGCAGGGATTACGCGCCGGAATCGGCCTGGGCCTGAAGTTCCGATACGGGGAGTGTCACTTTCTCGTCCGGCGAGGTGTGTTCCTCGGCCGTGATCCCGAATCGAAGTGCCCCGAGAATCACGAGTTGCA
>JAEZJB010000448.1 GCA_023415845.1 Chloroflexota bacterium
GACCTGGAAATACACCCTGCCGGCCTTCATCGTGCCGTTCATGTTCACCCTCGACCGCGAGGATGGCACGGCCCTGCTGGCCATCGGGCCGACGATGGATGTGGTGCTGGCAACGGTGACCGGCTGCCTCGCGATCGTGGCACTGGTTGGCGGCGTCGGTGGCTGGATTATCCGGCCCGCCTCCTGGCTCGAGCGAGCGATCCTGATCGTGGCGGCCGGCTTCCTCTTCTACACCGGCCACCTGCAGGACGTGATCGGCCTCGGGCTCCTGATCGTCGGCGTTGGGTTGCACTGGTTCCGGATCCGCAATAGCGATGCGACACCCCCAGCGCTCATGACCGGCTCGGCTGACTGAAGCAGACAGTGGCATGTCGCTTGAGCCGGGGACCTTCCCGACGCTCGTGCATCCAGGCTGATCGCCGAAACATTTGGCTCAAATAGTTCGCAGGTCCCACCCCGCGATCAAAAGAGAACGGGCGGGATGACCAGAAGGTCACCCCGCCCGTGTTGCCGCGAATGTCGCGTGTCCTCGCGAGCGAACCACTCACGCCCTGCGTGCGATCAGCCCTTCAGCGCGCCAGCCGTCAAACCCGATTCCAGGCGCCGCTGGAAGATCACGTACACGATCAGGGTCGGAATCATCGTGATCGTCATTGCGGCAAACAGGGCACCATAGTCATTCTGGTATCCCTGCTGGATCGCCAGCATGCCCAACCCCTGGGAGAGCACCCGCTTGTCCTCGTCCTGCATGAGCACGAGGGGGAGCAGGTACTGGTTCCACTGCCCGAGGAAATTGAAGATCCCCATCGCGATCAGGCCCGGCTTCGCCATCGGCAGCATGATCTGAAAGAACACCTGGTACTGGCTGGCGCCGTCCACGATCCCGGCCTCGCCCACTTCACTGGGCAGGGTCTTGAAGAACCCGACCAGGAAGAAGATCGTGAACGGCAGCGAGTAGGCGATGTAGACCAGCGCCAGGCCGTGGTAGGTGTCCTTGATGTGCAGGTCGCTCATCAGGAAGTAGAGCGGCACCAGCCCGAGGAACACCGGGAACATCAACCCGGCCATGAACAGGTAGAACACGGCGCGATTACCCGGGAACCTGAACCGGGCCAGCACGTAGGCGGCCATCGCCGAGACCAGCAGCGTGCCGGTCAACGACATCGCGATCACGATCACGCTGTTGAACACGTAGCGGCCGATGCGCGCTTCGTTCCAGGCGTTGCTGAAGTTCTGCCACTGCAGGTCGGCCGGAAAGCTCCACGGGCTGAACAGGATTTCGGTGTTCGTCTTGAACGACGTCATGATCATCCACAGGAACGGGAAGATCACCAGCACGGCCCAGAAGATCAGCAGCGCCTGGGTGAACACCGAAAGGATGCGCTGGCCTCCGGAGCCCGAACCTACCGCCGAAACACCGTCGCCTGACGAAATGGGTTTGAAATCCTCATCGGGTTTCAGGGCTGGCACCGCCGATGGTGCAGTTTCAAGATCCATGACTGTTCCGTTTCGAATGCAAGCCGGTTATCGGCACCCGGGTAACGTCATCGCGTAAACCGCTAGAACTCATAGGTTTCGCGCCGCGTGACCCGCATGATCACGACCGAGAGCAGCAGGGTGAGAATGAGCAGGATCACCCCAACCGCCGAAGCCGATCCCCACCGGCTGCGGGTGAACGCCTCTCCATACATGAAGACCGCGGCGACTTCCGCCTTGCGGGCCGCCACGCCACCGCCGCCGCCGGTCATCACCTGCACCAGCGTGAAGAAGTCGAGTGCCGCAATCGCGATATAGATCAGCGCCGTGCGAATCGTTTCCCACATCAGCGGCAGCGTAATGTCCTTGAACTGCCGGAATCGGCTCGCCCCGTCGAGCACCGCCGCTTCATAGAAGGAGGTAGGAATCGACTGCATGCTGGCGATGAAGATCACCATGTAGAACCCGACCGCCGACCAGACGGCCACAGCGGCAATCGCCCACAGAATCGTGGCCGGATCACCGAGCCAGGCCCGCTCCAGCGAATCGAGCCCGATCGCGCCGAGGAACCCGTTCAGGATGCCGTAGGAGGGGTTGTACACATAGGTGAAGAGGATACCGACGATAACGGCGGAGATGACCTGGGGGAAGAAGAAGACGATCCGGTAGAACCCGGCCCCCGCCACTTTCTCGCCCTTGCCGCCCTGGGTGAACAGGGCCGCGAACAGCAACGCGATGCCAATCGTCACGATCGGCAACACGATCAGCAGTTGCCCGTTCCGCGTCAGGGCATCCATGAACCGATTGTCGTCGAGCAGGTTGCGATAGTTGTCCAGGCCCACCCACGGCATGTTCGCCGAGGTGCCCTTCCAACTGGTCATCGAAATATAGAAGGCTCTCGCATAGGGATAGAGAACGAAGACGCCATAGAGAACCAGTGCTGGCAAGAGAAATGGAATGATCAGTCGATACTTGTGGTGATTCATCTGGTGCTCTTCCTGCCACCCTGTGCATGGGGTACCTGGACGACCAGGCACCCCATGGCGTTACCGGCACGAGACCGGTGATGACAACCTACGCCTCGGGCGTGGCCATCGCTTCCGGCGCGGTGCGCGGGAACTTCTGGATCGAATCGTCTTCACGCAGCTGGTCGGTCAGGTCCTGCAGGGCCGACACCATGTCCTCGACACTGGTCTGGCCGGTCAGCAGGGCGCCGAACTGGAACTTCGACTCTTCGTCGAGGTCGGCATAGCGGGCGTACAGCGCGGTGAAGGTGTCAGAACCAGCGGCGGCAATCGCTTCCTGGGCCGACTGGAAGGCCGAACCAAGGTCCAGCCCCTCCGCCGAATCGAGCACCACCGTCAGCGACTTGGTGAATTCGGAGAAGGTCGCGCCACCTTCCTTCGAGAAGAGCAGGCGCAGCCACTCCATGCCACCGAGCGGGTTCGGGCCGGCCGGCACGATGAAGGTTTCACCAGCGGAGACGTTGGCGGCGGTCTGCGGCATCACGTCGCCTTCGGCGAAGCCCGGCGCAGCCTTGATCGTCATCTGGAAGCCTTCCGGAATGACGTCCTTCATCTCGTTCTCGAGCCAGGTGCCGCACGGAATGAAGGCGGCCTGCCCCTGCAGCCAGGCGGCCTGCGACTCGGTGTGGCTCAGCGCCTCGGTGCCGTCCATGATGAAGCCGTCATCGTAGAGCTTCTTGAAGACTTCGAGCACTTCGGCCACGGCCGGCTGCGTCCACGCATCGGCTTCGAGGTTGTCGAGCTTGAGGATCGCATCCCAGCCCGCGCGCTTGAACAGCACTTCGTTGAACACGGTCCGCATGTACTGCGGGTACTGGCCCTGGTAGGTCCACGGCGCAATGCCGGAGTCCTTGATCGTCTGGCACAGGGCGAACATGTCGTCCCAGGTCGTCGGGTATTCCCAGCCGTTCTCCTCGAAGAGCGCGGCGTTGTACCAGATTCCGTTCATGTTGTAGACGTAGTTGAGGACGTACTGCACGCCATCGTAGACGCCGTCGGTCTGGGTGCCCGCGCCAAGGGTATCGGCGAAGATCACGCCCGGCTGCCCGAACGCCTCGGCCTGCATCAGCGGCGCGAGGTCGGTCAGCTGGTTTTCCGAGACCAGGGTGGTGTTGTTGAAGTTCCCGGCACCGGAGTTGTCCATCACGTCCGGCGGGTTGCCATCAACGAAGCGGGCCTGGTACTGCTCCTGCAGGCGCTGCGTACCGGCGTAGGTGATCTCCACGTCCGGGTAGAGCGAGGTGAACCGCTCGTTGTTGGCGATTGCATAGTCGTCGCCATAGCCACCCTTGAAGATGACCACGTCGAGCGGCTGGGTCGGGTCGATGCCCAGCGGGTTCTCGGCACCCTGGGCCACCGCGTTCTGGGCCACGCCAGCGAACGCAACCGCGAGGGCCGGGGCGGAAATGCCCATCACCGCGGCACGCTGGAACATCTGCCGACGGGACATGCCCTTGTCGGCAACTTCCTGGAACAGTTGCTGGATCTTCTGATTCATGTCCTGAGACACCAGATACCTCCTGAACCTGCTGTGGTGCTCGTATCTCGAACACGCGTGTCAGCCGTTACCCGCCGGACCTCCCGGCAGGTATTCCTATGTTGAGAAGTGATAACGGGACCCAGTGTAACCCTCTCAACCGGCGCGAGGCGAATCTGCCCTATGGTCGATTGTGCATATGGCCCAGATTACTGACGGGCACCGATTCCGACATGCACCAACCCGGCACGGAACACGATCGCGGCGAAAAAGAGGACTGCGGCACTGACTGTGCCAAAAAATGCAGCGTCCCGTCAACTTGGCTGCGTGCACGGGCCCGCCGCGAACCTGACTCGACAAGGCCGCATGCACGAACGGGCAGGATGCGATTGGGGCGTCAGGTACCAGCCGGGTTCGGGCTCGCAATCAGCAGGTCGATGCCTGCGCCGTGATCCCCGATCAAATCGGGCAGCGAATCATCGAGTGGAACCCAGCGCAGCTCGAAGCGAAACCGCTCCCCCGGTGCGTCATCCGGGTCCTCCTCCCAGTGTTCCCAGGCATCTGCCGTCGGTTCCAGGCACCGGAAGTGAACGAACGTGCGGTGGTGGAGTTCGTTACGCCCCCATGGCCGGGCATCGAACTCGGCCTCACCGAGCACGCCAACCAACTCCAGGCCCCGCAATCCTGTCTCTTCCTCGGCTTCCCGCCGGGCTGCAGCCAGCATCTCCTCATCCGGCTTCACCGTTCCGGCCGGCAGCTGGATCCCTGCCTCCGGCTGATCGGGATGCATCAGCAGCAACACCTCCAGTCCCCCGCCCACGACCCGGGTGATAACGGCAAACACCTTCTCCTTGTGGATTGGCTCCACCGGCCCCTTCCCTTTCGCATATCCGAGCGGCTACCGTGAAGCGAGCAGCCTATCATTCGCCCCCGGCAGGAGCATCCGTCATGGCCACACCACCACAGACCGAGACGTTCGATGTGACCTATGGCACCGGCAACGGGCGCGACCTCCACCTCGACATCCTCCGTCCGGATGCCCCCCTGCACCCACTCCGCCCGGCGGTGCTCTGGGTCCATGGCGGTGGTTGGCAGGCCGGCGATCGACAGCCCAACCCGAACCACCTGCTGGCCGCACGTGGCTTCGTTACTGCCACCATGAGCTACCGGCTCAGCGACGAAGCCGTCTTCCCCGCCCAGATCCACGACGTCAAAGCCGCCCTCCGGTTCCTGCGCGCCACATCCGAGCAATGGGGAATCGACGCCGAGCGCATCGGCATCTGGGGCCATTCGGCTGGTGGTCATCTTGCCGCCCTGGCCGCCCTCTCGGCCGGCATCCCCGCCCTCGAAGGCGATGGCGGCCACAGCGATGAGTCCTCGGAGGTGCAGGCCGCTGTTCCGCTCTCACCCCCAACCGACTTCCTGGTCGACTGGTTCGCCGCCTCCGAATTTCCGCCGCACGAAGAGGCGCTTGCGGCTGTCTCGGACTTCCTCGATGGCGACCCGCTGACCGATCCCGCGGTGGCCGACCGCGCCCGGCTTGCCAGTCCGGCTCGCCTCGTCCGCCCCGATGCGCCTCCGATGCTGGTGGTGCATGGCTCGCTCGACGACCTGGTGCCGGTCGAGCAGGGCCGCATCCTCGTCGAAGCCCTGCTGGATGTGGCCGACGATGCCTCGCTGCTGGAACTCCCGCACGACGGCCACGGCTTGGAGTCGGTCTTCACCGACCCTGCGGGTCCGGCAATGGCAGAAATCATTGCCTTCTTCGAACGCATCCTCGGTCCGGTTCCACCGGTTGACGCTCCGTAGCCACCAGCGACCAGCAGGGTCACCACCGTCCGTTCGACCAATATGCGCAACGGTGGCGGGATTTGGCCTGCTCGATGCGTACGTTAGGTAGGCGCAGGAAAACACTCACGGTCAGACCCGCGCCGTCGCTACTCGTCCTGCACCAATCCCGCACGAAGTCGCACGAATTCGCAGTAAATGCCCGCAAAAAAGCCCGTGGAATCAACGAAATCGGATTTAGTGAATTAATGAATTTCTGCGGTCACATCCACCATCAACTGCCGCTGCATCCGGCGACGACTGGAACTGTTCAGGCGATCGGCAGCGGGGGCAGCATCGCCGTCACCATCCGGCCCCCCAGCAACAGGGCCTCACCCCGGATGATCCCGGTTTCATCAATCAACCCGTCCGAACCCACCGACATCACCGCCACCCGATCGAGTCTCCTATGACGGAGGGAGGAGATTAACCGCGTGGACAGGACGATCCCGTCGAACGGCATGGGCCCGGGTCCGCACAATCCCGCCCTCCGGTCGCCAGTTCATCTGGACGTTCATCCTGCCACCGGCGATGATCCCGCCATCGCCTGCCGATCACGTTCGGTTCCCGCCCCAAGGAGCACCCCATGACCAATCCGCCGCTGCACGGCATCATCCCACCCGTCTGCACCCCGTTCACCGAAGAGCATGAGGTCGATGTCCCCTCGCTGGAGCGCCTGCTCGGCTACCTGCTGGACAGCGGCGTCCACGGCGTCTTCATGCTCGGCTCCACCAGCGAAACCGCCACCCTCAGCGATACCCAGCGCCGCACCGTGATCGAAACCGCCGTCCGCACCGTGAGTGGCCAGGTGCCCGTTCTCGCGGGTGTCATCGACATGTCGACCGCCCGGATGATCGACCACGGACGGGTTGCCGAATCACTGGGCGTGGATGGGCTGGTCGCCACCGGTCCCTACTACATCAAGCCCAGCCAGGCCGAAATCGCCGAGCACTACCGCCTGCTCCACGCCGCGCTGGACACCCCGATCCTTGCCTACGACATTCCCCAGAACACCCAGATCAAACTCGAACGGGCAACCATCGTGGAACTGGCCCGGGAGGGGGTCATCACCGGCCTGAAGGACAGTTCGGGGCAGGACACCAGCTTCCGCGGCGTGATCCTTGACACCCGCGACCTGGAGGGCTTTGCGGCATTCACCGGCTCGGAATCGATGGTCGACGGCCTGCTGCTCGCCGGCGCCACCGGCTGCGTGCCCGGCATCGGCAACGTCGACCCCGCCGGCTTCGTCCGGCTCTACGAGGCCTTCCGGGCAGGCGACCTCCAGACCGTCCGCACCGAACAGGAGCGGTTGTTCCGGCTCTTCGCGATCACCGGCCAGGCACCCAATGGGGAGGCGGGCCCGACCGCGGCGGCCCTCGGTGGCTTCAAGACCGCGCTGGTCGAAATGGGCATCATCGCCACCAACGTTCCTGGCCGCCCCATGACCCGCCTCGACACCACCACCGCCGCCCGCATCCGCACCCTCCTCGACGACCTCGGCCTGATGGGCGGCTAGCGGTCAGGGCTCGTCGGCTGCACCGGCATTCTGGCTACCGTGCTCGCCGCCTACTGCCCGCCACGAGCTGGAAACAATCTCTTCCAGCACCTCGAGATCGACCTTGTCGAGACTGGGAATGTAGAGGCACCCAACCCCGGTCTTGTGCGTTCCAAGGCGCGCGAGTGCGGCAGTATGCGCGTCGATGCCGTCCACCAGGTAAACCGAGATGGCGGCCTTGCGCGGCGAGAACGACGCAGCGGGAGTATCTCCCTCCCGCCCGCTCTCATGCCGATAGTGATAGGTTCCGAACCCGATGATGGTGCCGTGGAGTTCGGCCGGAACTCCCGTTACCCGCCCAAAGAGGTCGAGCAGGGTGGCAGCCTCGCGACGACGGCGATCCGTCGGCAGGTTGTCGACAAAGGTCTGGACCGAATGATCGACTGCACTCATGCGATGACTCCTGCCGCGTCGAGCCCACCATGCACGCATCTCGTGCTGGCCCCAGAAAAACTGGCTATCCACAATCATGGCATCCTCCAGATCACGGAGCGAGCACATCACCACGCTGGCGTGCCTCTGCCACATGGGAGAATTGGATTCGCAGCCACGCCTTCCGGGCGCAGACATCAGATACGGCAACTCACGAACGGACTGGAACCACTGATGACCCACGAACTTGACGATCTTTCACGCCGCTATGTCGCCCTCGGCTTCGGCCTCGAACGCCACATCCCGGGCACGGTCGATGCCTACTTCGGCCCGCCGGAAGTCCGCGACGCCGTCATGGCCTCCCCGCTCCCGCAACCGACCGACCTGCTGGCCGAAGCGACTGCGCTCCTTGAGGACATCGCGGCAACCGAGTTGCCCCCATCCCGCACCGACTACCTCGCCGCCCAGGTCGTCGCCCTCCAGACCACCTGTCGCAAGCTCACGGGCGAGGAAATTCCCTATCGCGACGAAGTCCGCCTCTGTTTTGACATTGAGCCGGAGCGGACACCGGAATCCGTCTACGACGAAGCGATCGCGGCCCTGGGGGATGCGCTGCCGGGGAGTGGCGAGATCGCCGCGCGGATGATCGCCTGGCGATCGCAGTTCGAGGTGCCAGTCGACACAGCGCGCGGCATGATCGAACGCATCGTGGCCGAAACGCGCCTGCGATCCGCCGTTTTCGCTCCCCTCCCTGACGGCGAAGGCATCGACGTCACCATGGTTTCGAACCAGCCGTGGAGTGGCTACAACTGGTACCTCGGCAACTGCCGCTCACGGGTGGACATCAACACCGACCTGCCAATCCAGGCCAACCGGTTGCTGAACCTGGTCTCCCACGAAGGATATCCAGGCCATCACACCGAACACGCGATCAAGGAGCAGCGCCTCTTTCGCGACAAGGGCTACGGCGAGCACTCCATCCAGCTGATCAACACACCAGAATGCGTGATGTCGGAAGGCATCGCCACGCTGGCCGAATCCATCATCTTCACCCCGGAAGAAGCGGCGACCTGGCGGAACGAGCAGCTGTATCGGCCAGCCGGCATCGAGGTGGATCCCGCGCGGGAGCTGCAAATCATGCAGGCGCAGCAGGCGCTCAGCTCTGTCGCGGGCAATGCCGCCCTCCTGCTCCATGAGGATGGCCTGCCGGATCACGAGGTGGCCGACTACTTCGCTCGCTACGCCCTTGAAACGCCAGAACGTGCTCGCAAGCGACTCTCCTTCATCGCCGATCCCCTCTGGCGCGCCTACATCTTCACCTACCATGTGGGCTACGACCTGCTAAGCGCCTGGCTCGATCTGCCCGCCGACTCGGAGGGAGACACCCGCCAAAGCCGCTTCGCACATTTGCTGGCAGACCAGGTCACGCCAGGCGCCATCGTCTCCGCCATCGCCTGAGTGCCCGTGAACAACAGAACGCCCCGGTTGCATTCCGCAATCCGGGGCGCTCTGTATGCGAAGCAAGACTGGCTGGAGCATGTGTGGTGGAGTTGTCAGATCAACAACAGTGTCGCCTGACGGGAGGGATTGCATGCTCCCACATCGCTCCGGAGGGGTGATCCGGAGCTCAGTGATTAGCGAGGCCAGCCGTAGATATTGATCAGATTATCGGCCTGCTTGAGATCCTTGCGGGCCTCGTCAGCGGTGGGGTAGCCACTACCCGACTGCAGCACACCGAGGTAATACCGGTCGAACCGGGAAGAAGTCCCGCGGACCTGACGGCTACCGCTCTGGATAAGGCGCTTGATGGCGTTCATGGTGGTTTGCTCCTTGCATCGACAACGATGGCGACGCGCTCTCGTACTGATATGATTATATCGATATCTCTATATCGTGTCAAGAGCATTGATCACCCCGAATTTTGGGACCGATTCACCCATAAATCCCATTGGAGCAACGTTCATATGCCGGAATCGGCATATGTCCAGACGCAAGCCTCACCCCGCACTGTCAGGATGGCGGCATACCTTCCGAGGCGGACGGCGTAGTACCATCTGCGACAGGTTTTGCCGGGGCAGATCACCCTGGCCTAAACGTGCCTCCCCCACTCTTTCCGCGTGAGGACTGCTTGATGCCGGATACCCCCGCATCGTCACGTACGCCGAAACCCCGGCGCGCATCCCATGTACTGAGCATGCTGCTCTTCGCGGCTGCCATCGTGTTCGCCGCTGCGGCGGTCATCGTCTGGTACCGCGATCAATCCAATTCTGCCGACACACCTCCGCCTCCCACCGCCGAAGCTGGCGTCTACGGGTTGATCAACGTGCTAACTGCCCTCCAGGATGCCGACATCGATGCCGATTACGGCCGCTCACCAGCAACCGCGACCTCCAACCAGCTCGACCAGCCAGGCCAGAACCTGCGCGTCGGCGACGCCAACGTCTTCATCTTTATCTTCCCCGGAGCCAATGGCGAAGCTGCCACCAGCGCCCGAGAAACCGCCGCCGCGGACCTCGATGCCAGCAGCATGACGCTCCAGACCACATCCGGGCAGGACGTGGTCAACGGGAAGCCCGTCAATGTCTATCAGGGCGCAAACATCGTGGCAGTCATGGTGGGTGGCGATGCAATCCTGCAGGCGAAAGTGCAAAACGTTATCGAGGGACTCCCCTGAGTACGCCATCACAGGAACCACCACTTCCAGATCCACGTGAGACATTTCCCGATCCACCGCCCGAATCAGGCCTGCATTCCCTGATCGGCACGTCGGGCAAGCCCATCACGCTCGCGGACACCGAGGACGACCTCGAGGTGCATGGCCGAATCGGCTATGGCACCCGTACCCCCTGGCTGCTGGGTGCCCTGCTGCTGATCGTTGTGATCATCATTGGCATCTGGGCCTGGCTGGACCGCGACAAGGGGGAGCCATCGGAACCACGGGAGGCCGTCCCCTTCGAACTGACCACGTTCGACGGTGAGGTGTTCCGGCTCAGCGACCAGCAGGGGAAAGTGGTGGTCGTCAACTTCTGGGCTTCGTGGTGCGAGCCATGCGTGGAAGAAATGCCCGCCCTTGCCGAAGCGGCGAAGCTGAGCGGTGAGGACGTTGTCTTCGTCGGCGTCGGTGCCAAAACAGACCATGAGGACGACGCGCGGGCATTCGCAGAAACATATGGGGGCGACTATCCGCTTGGCCGCGACACGGCTGGCGGCGACCGAGTCACAGGGCAGATTCAACTGAACTATGGCGTGTTCGCCTTCCCTTCCACCTTCATCATTTCGCCCGATGGCACCGTCTCGGCGGTTCTGATGGTGCCGATCGATTCCCCAGATGACATCCTTCCCTACATAGAAGCGGCTCAAGCCTGACCCCTTGCAACGCAATGGGCCGCCGGAGTGTTCTCCGGCGGCCCATGCTGAGGGGGAAGGGATGATGTGGGTCATGTGCCCAAATCGTTCGCCATTGTGGGGAAGCGCCCGATTGGTGATGACTCTCCGAGATTAGCACGCATGTTCTGTTTTGACAAGAGGTCACAGAATGGCTGGTTCTGTGTCCGCTTGAGTGGGTCGAGCCCACAGCCATGCAGTGCATGATGGGTTGGAGTTGGCAACCATTCACAACCGATAACGCCCGGAGTGCTCGACAAATTCCAGCGCTCGATGGCCCCGCACCGCTTGCGAGCGTCATCGGTGGGTTGCATCATCGGAGCGAGAATCCTTGGAGCATCTTGGGACACGCAACGAGGGAAACAGTTGATGGCACATGGCGAATACAAGACTCCCGGCGGCAAACTGGTCGTGGTTGACTTCAAGGTGATCGACGGACAGATCCGTGAGCCGGTCATTTCCGGTGATTTTTTCCTGTATCCCGACGAAGCCCTCGACCCGATGACTGCCGCACTCGATGGTCTCTCTGCTTCACTCGATGAAGAATCGCTGGCCTCGGCAGTTCGAATGGCCATGCCAGGAGGCACCGACCTGATCGGAACGTCTCCGGAAGGCATTGCCATTGCAGTGCGTCGGGCCATGACCACCGCTGAGGATACGTCACGATGAGTGAGACCATGCCGATCGACGATGTTGTCGCCAATGTGGACCGACGCCGGGATGACCGGTGGAAAGCGCAACAATGGCACCTGTTGCCGTCCATTCCACTTTCTCCACCCATGCAGGTAGCGATGGACGAGACGCTCACCCTGGCCGTGGGCCGAGGCGAGCGACCTCCCTCCATTCGGTTCTGGAACTGGGCTGGCGACGCAGTGGTGCTTGGCCGGTTTCAATCGGTGAAGAATGAAGTCAACGAAGAGGTGGCCGAAGCAGAAGGCGTCACGCTGGTCAGGCGCATCAGCGGTGGCGGCGCCATGTTCATCGAGCCGGAAGGGGCCATCACCTATTCCATCTACGCTCCGGAATCGATGGTCAAGGGCATGAGCTTCCCCGAGTCCTATGCCTTCTTCGATGCCTGGGTTCTCGATGCCCTCCGCGAGCTGGGGGTGAATGCCTGGTATGCCCCGTTGAATGACATTACGTCTGATGGCGGCAAGATCGGTGGTGCCGCCCAGGCTCGCCGGGGTGGCGCCGTGCTTCATCACACCACCATG
The DNA here is from genome assembly GCA_023415845.1 of Chloroflexota bacterium. GTDB lineage: Bacteria > Chloroflexota > Chloroflexia > Thermomicrobiales > UBA6265 > JACCYX01. Next base: position 12,331 of record JAEZJB010000448.1, read on the forward strand.
GCCTACCAGATGAACACCGAGCGCATGGCCCGCGTGCTGCGTATCGGCAAGGAAAAGCTCAGCGACAAGGGTGTGACCTCGGCAGCAAAACGAGTCGAACCCTTGCGTGAGCAAACGGACCTCGACCGCGATGTCATCATTCACCATCTGATCGGCTATTTTCGGGCGCGCTATGGGTTGGTGGACGATACCTTCACCGCAGCAGAGATGGAGGACGCCGAGCAGCGCGTCATCGAACGCTTTGGAACCAGGGACTGGACCTGGTTTCTGCCCTGAGCCATTCCGGGTAACTGCACCACAGAAAAACTGCCCGTCGGCCATGATCGGTCGACGGGCAGTTTCTGCTGAATGGCGAAATGCACATTAGTCAGCCGGCCCATGCGGTTGCGCTCCGGGCGCGACAGCTTCCATCCAGATCACATCCCAGAAGCGACCATCCATGAACTGGGCCTTGTGCCGGCGACCAAACTCGCGGAACCCGGCCTTCTCGTAGACCCGAATCGCCGCCTCGTTGTATTCGTAGACCCGCAGCATGATGTTCTGGAGCCCAAGAACACGAAAGGCGAAGTTGATCAGGAGCGAGGTAGCTTCAGAGCCATAGCCGCGTCCCCGCGATGCCACATCTCCAATGTAGATCCCCAGTTCCGCGGTGCGATTCCGGTAGTCGATATCCTGCAGGGCAATGTTCCCGACCGGCCGCACCCCGTTGTTTTCGATGATGGTGAACACGAGGGCGTCGGAGCGGCCACTCGCATGCCGCTCATACCAACTGGTAACCCATTCGGTGGAGTGAGGCTGGAACCGTCGATCTACCAGCTTGATCATTTCGAAGTCATTGAGCCAGTGCTGATAGTGGGGCAACCATTCGCGCCGCAATGGCCCAAGCGACACCTTGCGACCGCTGAGATTGGTGACCGGCATAAGTTGACTGGCCGGTTGACCGCTGTAGATGGTGGATAGCTGTGCCATGTGGAATCCGTCCCTTCCCCATGATGGATTCGCGCCGAGGCCAGCCAGATTTCATACGCTGGAACCCCTTGCTGACAGGGACGAACGTTCATCCCTGTCAGCCTGCTGACCACATGATACGAATGTTCATCATGCATGCAAGGCGGATAATCGTTGATTTCATAATGATTTCGGCTTCAACGCAGGTGTCACGTACAATCTGGGAACCAGATGAAAATCGTCAATATCGTACGTTCGCGGGGATAGCAATGTACGGACATAGCGTTACTCAAAAGGGCTATTCGGCACTCGTTTGCCGGTTGGCACCCAGGGGTAAAGCCTGCCTCGTCTGTAGCTGGAACTGCATCGAACGGGACCCCGCCGTTTCGAACCTCCTCCAAAGTGAAGCGTCAGTTCCTCGACAGCCCAGCCATGGCGACGTCGCCGCTGGAACGGCGTAGTCAGGCTAGAGGGACGAACGGGACGATGTGAGTGGTGACCAGTTCCGCAACTCTCCTGCTCTTTCTGCCTTCTTCGCGTCTCGTGGTGGCCAACCAGCCGGAACTCCTGGCCAGCCCGAAAGCACGCCCGCCTGGGCGGCGTTCACCACTCTGGCAATCTACCTGACCAGCTGCGTGCTATCGACGCCGATATCCGCAAGGCGGCTGCATGATCGCCCCACATCTGGCTGGGGGGTCATGCTCTATTCCTGCCAGTGATTGGGGAGGTGTGGCACTTCCTTGAATTAGGAGTGCTCCCGGACAATCGATACGGATAGTGTTCCCCCTCCCTGACCTCGCCCGACGTACCATCCTGCCCCAGACGAGCCTCTGACATATGAGTTGATCTTGCGTGATGGCGAAAGCTGGGGTACCGTGTCGGCCCCAGCGCGGGTCGCCACCTCGGTCTTCGTCGCTCTGTCCCTGAAGCCTCCTGCTGA
>JAEZJB010000166.1 GCA_023415845.1 Chloroflexota bacterium
GCCGGCAAGTCCACATTGCTGGCCATTCTTTCCGGTTACCTCCAGCCCGACGCTGGGAGCATCCTGATGGAGGGAGCCCAATTGCGGCTTCGATCACCGGCGGATGCCATTCGGGCAGGGATCGGTCTGGTACACCAGCATCTATCCCTGGTGCCCACGTTCACGGTGCGCGAGCAGTTAAGGCTTTGTGGCTGGACCTCCGATCCTTTGCCGGAGATGATCCAGTCACTGCCGCTCGATGCCTACATATCTTCGTTGTCGATGGGTGAGCGTCAGCGGCTCGAAGTTGCAAAGTGCCTGCTCGCGCATCCACGGGTTTTGTTGCTTGACGAGCCTACGACCATTCTGGCCCCAACCGAAGTGGACGATCTGCTTGGAATGCTGGACCAATTGCGTGATTCCGGGCTCGGAATCGTGCTGGTTACGCACAAGATGCGGGAGTCCCTGGCGATTGCTGACCGAATCGTCGTGCTTCGCAAGGGGAGGGTCACCGGAGTGCTGGCCCGAAGGGACGACGGATCGTGGCCGTCCGACATTGAGTCGGTCGTGTTACGTCTGATGTTTGACCTCGACGTCGATCAGCATCTGAATGTATCTCCGGTCCGGACTCCCTTCCCGGCGAGTGGACCGGACCCTGAACTCATGCTGGAGATCTCCGGGCTTTCGGTGTTCGCGGATGGGGCCCCACGAATTTGGGGGCTGGATCTTGACCTGTACGCGGGCGAGATCGTGTCGGTCATCGGCGTGGATGGGCAGGGTCAACGGGAGCTGGCCCGTGCGATCGGTGGTTACCAGGCGAGCGCGGGAGAGATTACGTTGCAAGGACGATCAATCGGCGGACTCTCTGCGTTCGAACGGGCCCAGGCGGGAATCGAAACACTGACCGATGACCGGCTCGGCGAGGGCGCGATTGGGTCGTTTTCCTTGACCGAAAATATGGCGCTGCCGCGTCCCCGACCGCAAGCCGAGTCAGCACACGGCTGGATGAACTGGCCAGCTGTGAGGCAACGAACGCTCGCGGTGATCGATCGATGGCAGGTTGTGCCTGCCGACTCCGATCGGCCCTTCGGAACACTCTCGGGTGGGAACATGCAAAAGCTGCTTGCCGGGCGGGCGTTGGATCGCGGTCCTCACGTGTTGATCGCCCTGAACCCCATGCAGGGACTCGACTGGCAGACGTCGAAACGACTCTGGCAGGAATTCAGGCGTCACTGTGACGGCGGCGGAACGGTGCTCGTCTTCACCGGTGACATGGAAGACGCGCTGCAACATAGCGACCGCGTGACCGTAATCTCCGACGGCAGGCTTGGACCAGTTCTGCCAGTCGATTCGGTGAGCAATGAAACGTTGGCCTCGCAGATGGTTGGCGAATGGTAGCCGTTCAATCGCCCAGCACTACTGTCCGTATCCGGCAATCCAGCACGCTCGTTTCGCTGCTTGATTCGGTCCTTGCCCTGTTGATCGCCACGTTCCTGGCGGGAATCGCGCTCGGGATCGCCGGTCACAATCCGTTTGCTGCCATGTGGGCGCTCATCGAGCGGGCGCTTCTTCGCCCCGCCGGCGTCCAGGAAATGATTGTCAGCGCGACGCCACTCCTGATTGCCGGCGTGGCGGTCTTGATTGGGGTCAAGGCCGGGTTGTGGAACATCGGCGTGGATGGCCAGGTGCTGATCGGGGCGATCTCGGCATCGACGGCTGCTCAGCTCGTCGAAGGCTGGCCGCGCGTAATGATCTGGGTCGTCGCGTTAGCGGCAGGACTGCTGGGAGGGGCCGCCTGGGGTGCCGTGCCGGCGCTGCTTCGTGCCCGATGGGGGTCCAACGAAATCGTGACCACCATCATGTTCAACTACGTCGCGATTTCCCTCACCGCCTGGCTGGTGAAGGGGCCCCTGCGCGACACCTCGATCGTGGCCCCGCAAACACCCACCATTCCGCGCGTTGATCGCTTCCCCTTCCTGTTTGACACACGAGTTCATTCTGGCATCGTCCTGGCAATCATTGTCTGGGCCGGATTTGCCGTCTGGCTCCGCCGCTCGGAGGCTGGCTTCAATCTCGTCGCGGTCGGTGAAAATCCACGTGCCAGTCGCCAGGCGTTGATCCGGGTAGGAGTCGTGACGGCTGGCGCTCTCATGGCCAGTGGTGCCGTGGCAGGACTGGCCGGGGCCAACGACATGCTGTCGACCAAGGGCACATTCCAGGCCGAGTGGAATCCTGGCTATGGCCTGACCGCCTTTGCGCTGGTCTTCCTCGCTCGGCGCAGCATCCTGGCGGTGCTCCCCGCCGCGCTCTTCTTCGGGCTCCTGGCTTACGGCGCGAACGTGATGCCACGGGCCGCCAACATCCCTGCCGCATTCTTCGAATTCTATGAAGGAATCATGCTCGTGGTGCTGGCGCTTTTCGCCTGGCACCCGTGGCGTCGTGAGGAGAGCTCGTGAACACCGAGGCAGTGCTCACGGCGATCCTGGCTGCCGCTCTCGTTGGTTCTGTGCCCCTGATGCTTGCCTCGGTAGGAGAGGCGATCGGCGAACGGTCAGGACTCCTGAATCTGGGAATCGAGGGCGTTCTATTGGCCAGCGGGTTGGCCGGCTTCTGGGTCGCGCTGGAGTCTGGAAACAGCGCTTTGGGTCTCCTTTCCGGTGCGGGAGTCGGCCTGGCGCTGGGCCTGGTGTTTGGCGTGCTCACAGCGATTTGCCGGGCCGATCAGGTGATGTTGGGGCTCGGCGCGACCATGGCAGGACTGGGCGGGACGGCGTTCGTCTTTCGCGAAGTCTGGGGATCCGACCAGCCGCTCCTGGCGGCGAGTGCCGGGCGACCGCTCGATGACGTGCTTGATTGGCTCCCAGTCATTGGCCCTGCGATCGGCCAGATGCGTTGGCCGGGGTTTCTGGCGTGGGCGCTGGTTGGGGGCGTCCATCTCTGGATGCAGCGATCGCGCCAGGGACTTCAGGTGCGGGCAGCCGGTGAGTCCCCATTGGGGCTCGAGGCAAGCGGTGGAAATGTTGCCCGCGTCCGCCTGTTCGCCGCGGCCATCGCCGGCACGCTGACCGGATTTGGTGGAGCCTACCTCACGACCATCGATCTTGGTCTGTTCACACCTGGGGTGGCGGCGGGGATCGGCTTCATGGCAGTTGCCGTGGCGATGCTTGGTCGCCGGAATCCTCTCCGCGTAGCTCTGTTTGCCCTGGCATTTGGGTTGTTGACGGGGCTCGGTAACGGTCTCCAGTTGGCGGGAATCTCCGTCCGTCCCGAATTCCTGCGCATGATCCCCTATATCGGCGTTGTCGCTGCGTTGGTGCTGCTTGGTCGGGATCGGAGCGCACCCGCCGCACTCGGCGTCGTCTATCGTGGTTTCGCTGGCCGGCGATAAGTACAGGTCGTAGGATACCGGCGACGTGATCAGGCTCGTGCAGGAGTAAACGGTATGCGGTCGTGGCAGCTCAGAATCGTTCCAGTCTTGATGGTCGCGGCGCTGATGGCTTCCGCACTGGGCGTGCGGGGATCTGCCGCCCAGGGGGTTGACGTCGACAGGGTTGCGATCGTCACCCCGGCCAGCCGCACCAACCAGGGCTGGGATCAGCAGGGCGTCGACAATCTTGTTGCGGTCGGGGAGGAACTCGGCATTGAGATCGACGTGGTCGAGAATGGAGGATACGACGACATCACGCCCATCCTCAACGATCTCGCTGACGACGGTGCCGACCTCATCATCTGCCATGCCTCCGGGTATCAGACCGTGTGCCCTGAATTCGCCGAGCAATCCGGGGTTCCCGTCGCGATCATCGAGAACCCCGGCGCAGTGGTCCCCGGATTGATTGCGGATATCGAGACCCAGGGGCAGGAAGCGGCATACCTTGCGGGTGTGGTCGCTGGTCTGGAGACAGGGACTGGAACGGTTGCCGTGGTCGTGAGTGGTGAGCCACCCTCCTGGAACTACATGACGGTCGGGTTCGCCGAAGGACTGTATGCAGTCAACCCCGAGGCGACACTGCTCTATCAGGTCATTGGCGAAGCTGCCTACGACGATGCCCCGAACGCGAAGCGCGTGACTGAAACGGTGATCGCCGCGGGCGCCGATATCGTGTTTGGCATGGGTGATGGTGCCTCATTCGGGATGATTCAGGCCATCAATGAGGCGAATGCCGACCGTGAGACCGGTGAGGCAGTTCAATTCATCGACGTCATTGGTAACAAGTCAGGCTCCGACGCCGGAACCTATTTGCTCACGTCGGTCCTGTTCGACTACACCGATGCCTATCGCACGCTGATTCAGCAGCTTCAGGACGGGACCTTCGGCGATGTCTATACCATGGGATTGGAGAATGGTGGCGTGAGGCTGCTCGACTTGCCCGACACCGTCTCGGACGAGACGCGGCGCCAGGTTGAGGAGACGAGTGCCGCTATTGTGGCTGGCGAAATCTCGGTCTCGTCCATCCCGGACGCCGACGGTCTCCACAAGCGACTCGACGAACTCTTTCC
>JAEZJB010000167.1 GCA_023415845.1 Chloroflexota bacterium
GGCCAGCACCGTGCTCTACCCGTTCTTCGCGGAAGACATCCTGAAGATGGGACCAGACGGCCTGGGGCTGTTGCTGGGAGCGCCTGCCGCGGGCGCGGTGATCGGGAGCCTGATCATGAGCGCACTGCCTATACCCCAGCGGCCGGGGGTCGCAATCGTGGCGGCCATCATCGCCTTCGGGCTCTGCATCCTCGGCTTCGGCCTCTCGACGATCGTCTGGCTTTCGCTGCTGCTGCTGGCGGGGAGTGGCGCGGCAGATGCGATCAGCATGGCGATGCGACACTCGATCCGCAACCTGGTGACGCCGACGGAATACCGGGGACGGATCGCCGCGGCACACTCGACCTTCGCCAAAGGCGGGCCGCAGCTGGGAGAACTGCGATCCGGGGCAATGGCCAGTGCGTTCGGCACCCAGTTCTCCGTGGCATTCGGTGGCCTGGCGACCGTGATTGGCTGCCTCGTGATGGTGCGCCTGATTCCTGGACTGGTGACGTACCGTACGGCACCGGCAGAGGTGGAGGAAGTTCGCACAGTTTCGTAGCCATCCAACAACGAAAGGTCCTCCGCGCCAGGCGCAGAGGACCTTTCACCTCGCCAGATGCAGACGTTTCGACGGCGACGGGTAATCGTCGAAAGCGGCTAGACGGCGGACGCTCCTGAACTGGTCAGCATCTCCCAGACCTTGGCCGGCTTGTCGACCAGCAGGATGACAAGGTCGCTCTTGTCGGAAATCTGCAGCGCCTTCTGGACCGCTTCCATCTCGTCGAGTTCGATGAAGATCCGGTCGGCATCCAGGCCAGAGTCGACAGCGGTGGTGGCAAGCATATCGGCGATTTCGCCGGACTTGCGCCCGCGCGTGTTGTCATCTTCACGAATTACCAACTGACCGAAGGTTTTGGCCGCGAGTTCACCGAAGCCACGGATGTCTTCATCGGACCGATCACCCGGCATGCTGATGACCGCGACGGTCGATTCAGCGCCCATTCGCTGCACGAAATCGGCCATGGCCTCAAGTCCGGCGAGGTTATGACAATAATCGACTATCACTCTCTTGCCACCGAGGTCAACCATATTGAACCGACCCGGGGTCTGATAGAACGAGCTGGTGAAGGTGCGGAGGGCCTGCCGGATGTAGTCGAGCGAGACGTCGTCGGCGAGGGCGGCACTGGCAGCGGCCATGGCGTTGGCAATGTTGACCCGAGCCCGCCCCTCGAAGGTTGCCGGAATCTGGCTGGCAAGGAGGAGCGAGGTTTCGCGCCGGTGTTCGACGATGGTGATCATGTCGCCCTGGCGGGTCTCGCGAAGTACCACGGCGCGGCCCCGCTCGCGGAAGTGGTCCTTGAGGACGGGATTGTCTTCATTCATGGCGAAGAAGATGATCTCGCCGCGAGCGGTGCGGGTCATGTCAACCGTCCACTCGTTGTCGGCGTTGAGCACCGAGGCGCCGTCACGCAGGACACTCTGCGGCACAACCGCCTTGACCCGGGCCAGTTCGGCCATGGTGTCGACGCCCTTGAGCCCGAGATGGTCGCTGGTGACGTTTGTGACCACGGCGATGTTGCAGCGGTCAAACCCGAGGCCGGAACGCAGGATGCCACCACGTGCTGTCTCGAGAACGGCATAGTCGATGGTCGGGTTCTTGAGGACCATACGAGCACTGGACGGCCCGCTCATGTCACCGGCCATGATCTGCTGGCCGTCGATGTAAATGCCGTCGGTAGTGGTCAGGCCGACCTTCTTGCCCGCCGTCTTCATGATGTGGGCGATCATGCGGGTGGTGGTGGTTTTGCCGTTGGTGCCCGTGACGGCGACGATTGGGACTCGCGATTCCGACCCACGCGGGAAGAGCATGTCCACCACGGCGCGACCGACGTGGCGGGGATGACCCTCGGTGGGATGCGTGTGCATGCGGAAGCCGGGCCCTGCGTTCACCTCCACGATGGCACCAGTGGTCTGGCGCACCGATTGCGAAATGTCCTCCGCGATGAAGTCGATGCCGGCAATGTCGAGGCCGACCACCATCGCGGCCATACGGGCGATTTCCACGTTGTCCGGATGGATGTCATCGGTCCGATCGATCGACGTACCGCCCGTGCTCATGTTGCCGGTGAGCTTGAGTTGGACGAACTGTCCCGTTTCCGGAACGTCATCGAGGCCTATACCGGCCCGCTCGAGCACCTCCATGGTCTGCTCGTCGATGGTGATGCGGGTCAGGATCTTCTCGTGCCCGACACCTCGACGGGAATCCGCATTGGTGATCTCGATCAGGTCGCGAACCGAATGCTGCCCGTCGCCGATGATGTGGGCTGGCACCCGCTCGGCAACAGCGACGATCTGGTTGTTGACGACGAGGATCCGATAGTCCTTGCCGGTGATGAAGGTTTCGAGAATCACCTGCCCCGAGCGACTTTCGCGATATGCGACCGGGAAGAACTCCTCGACCTCGTCTTCGCTGGTGAGGTTGATGCAGACGCCACGACCGTGGTTGCCGTCAGCGGGCTTGAGCACCACCGGGAACCCGATGCGGCGAGCGCCGCGCTTTGCCTCCTCGACGGTCGTGACGGTGAGTCCACGGGGGACCGGAATGCCGACTTCATGGAGTAGCCGGTTGGTCAACTCCTTGTTCTTGGCAACGTCGACAGCAATGTTGGCGGTCTCGGAGGTTACCGTGGCCCAGATGCGGCGCTGGTACTTGCCGTGCCCGAGCTGGACGAGGGAGCGTCGCGGATCCAACCGAAGGACGGGGATACCCCGGCGCTCGGCTTCCTGGACGATGGCTCCGGTCGAAGGACCGTATGCGAGGCGCTCGGCCAGTTTGATGACCGACTCAAGTTCGCCGGCCCAATCGAATTGCGGCTCCGTGTTGTAGATCAGGTGATTGAGCAGGCGGAGCGCCAGTTTGCCGGCGGCGAGCCCGACATCTTCCTGGTCGAACTGGAAGGTGACGTTGTAAACGCCCTTCTCGCCCGTGCTGCGGGTCTTGCCGCGGACCACCTCCGCGCCAGCAAGGTTCTGGATCTCCAGGGCGACATGTTCCATGACATGGCCCATCCAGGTGCCTTCGCGCAAGCGTTTGAGGAACCCACCCGGTTTGCCGATCGAGCAACCATGGTCGTAAAGCGAGGGAATCAACTCGACGAGCGACTCGTAGAACCCTGGAATCCTGTTGGAGGGTCGATCCTCAAGCTCACCAATGTCGACCACGTAATTGATGGCCGGCATCCTGGCCCAGATGTTGGGCCCCCGGTAGACGGTCGTCTCGCGAATCTCCAGCACCGCACACCCCTCCACCGCCGAACGGCCAACAGTTCACTCGTCGTTCGCGTTGCCGGATCGCCGGGCTGATGCCCGTAGCGGGCATCAGGAATGTCGACTATCGTCGTGTCACGACCATCGCAGGCGACGGAACCAACGGAACTGTCGTCATGGTGCGTCAAACAGGAGCATCCGGGCAAGGGCAAAGGCAGCGTTGGCGGCAGGAGATGGAAACAGCCGGGACTGGCGGGATGACACAAAGAGGCCCAACGGGCAGGCGCGGGCGAACCAGCTCGTTGGGCGTGGCGCATGACTGGCAGGCAGTAGGGCAGTGCTCATGGGGCTTCGAAGACGACTTTTTCGGACACCACACATCGACGCCCGAACGATCAGCCGATGACGAGCTTTCGCGACTTCATGTCGAAGCGGCGGCCCGGTGTCAGCACGTGGAGCCGCGCATTGCTGACCGTGATCTCTCCGTAGGCCTTGACCTGGAAGATGTCGCTGAAGATCTCAGAGCCATCGACGATGGTGATCGAATGGCGCCCGATGACCTCGATGACGCCCTGATCGTCAATCATGGCGGCGGTATCTTCATCGACGCCGATGCCGAGCAGTCCGGGATTCGATGCCACCAGGGCGAGCAGACGACCGATGCGATCCCGCTGGCGGAAATGCTGGTCGATGATCACGTTATTGATCAGCCCAAAACCGGCGACCATCTGCGCCATGCGGAGCTTCGGCGTTTCACCGCTCGCACCAAGTGCCACCATGTGGGCGGAGAGGATGGAGGCGCCGGCGCTGGTTCCAGCAACGATGACTCCGCGCTGGTTGGCGTCACGAACGTATTGCTCGAAGAGCGTGCCGCCGATCATCGCCGAGAGCCGCATCTGGTTGCCGCCGGTCAGGAAGATGCCAGTGGCATGGGAGACATCGTCGATGAGTTTGGGGTCGTTGGCGTCCTCGCGCGAACCAATGAAGATGACCTCGGCCTCTTCGACCCCCATTCCAAGGAAGATGGCCTTGTAACGGAGGCCGGCCGTCTCAATTGACGACGCGGTCGGGACGATCACGATGCGGGCGTTTTTCCCGCCAGCAAGCTGCACGAAGGTGGAGAGAATGATCTTGTCGTTGAATTTGTCCTCGGCTCCACCGATCGGCATGATCACACCGCGGCGCACGCTGGAAGAACGTACGGCTGGCTGATCGATGGTCTCTGAGGCCTCGCGGACGGTCATGTGGAATGGATCCTGGCTGGACTGTGGCGGTTGGCGTTGGGTGCACCATTCAGGCAATGAATGGGCAGGCACGCGCCTGGGAGCGCGTGTGTCAATCGCGGGAATGTACCGCGATCCCGCCTGAGCCGTCAATCGAGCATTACGCCGATTGGGCAGCCCCGTACAAAGGTCAGGGGTGACCCAGACTGGTATGCTCTGGAAGGACATGACCCGACACGAACCCGAAGCCAGTGGCTGGCGGTTCTACCCGTGAGGCAACGAGAGACCTTCCATGGCACACCCATTCCTCGACCGACTCGCCAAGGGCGTCGTGCTAGCCGATGGCGCGATGGGAACCATGCTGTTCGACACTGGCCACACGGCTGACGAATGCCTGGAACACCTCAACGTCAGCGAAGGCAACGCCGTCGCCAGCGTGCACCGCCAGTACATTACTGCCGGTGCCGACATCATCGAGTCCAACACGTTTGGGGCGAACCGGTTCCGCCTCTCCCAATACGGACTCGAAGAGCAGGTGCGAGACCTGAACAAGCGGGGCGTGCGACTGGCTCGGGAAGAGCGCGAGATCAGCGGATCACCGGTGCTGGTAGGAGGATCGATCGGTCCCACCGGCCGCACGCTTCAGCCAATTGGGCGCCTCTCGGTGGACGATGCGAAGGATGCCTTCACCGAACAGGTCTCGTTGCTGCTGGAAGCAGGCGTAGACCTGCTGGTGATCGAAACGATGGGAAGTCTCGATGAGATGACCGCGGCGATCGATGCGGCCCAGGCGTGTTCCGATCTGCCGATCGTGGCGATGATGACCTTTGGCGAAGACGGCAGAACCCTGAGCGGAAGCACTCCCGAAGACGTGGTTCAGGAACTGGTGACGCGCAAGGTCGATGTGATCGGGGCGAACTGCTCGGTTGGTCCGCAGCGCCTCGTGCAGGTGATCGCCCGAATGCGTGATGCAATCGACAAGCTGCCGCGGGACGTCACGCGCCCCTACCTGGCGGCGATGCCGAATGCCGGGTGGCCAACCACAACTGGCGGTCGCCTGATCTACAGCTCGTCGCCGGAATACTTTGCGGACTTTGCCCGCAAGGTTGTCGATGCCGGCGCGCGACTGGTGGGCGGGTGCTGTGGCACGACGCCGTCCCACATTGCAGCGATGCGCGAAGTTATCGACGAAATCAATGGGGCGGACACGGGGACGAACCCGGCGATCATCACCTTCCCCACGCGCCAGACCGAGACCTCGACGGTGATGGACCTCGATGAATCGACGGAACTGGCCGCGAAGCTCAGCAGCAACCGCTTCCTGAAATGTGTCGAGATCGATCCGCCGAAGGGGCTAAACCCGCAGAAGGCGCTGGATGGCGCTCGACTGCTGAAGGCGGCGGGGGTGGATGCCATCAACGTCGCAGATTCGCCAATGGCGCGGGTGCGGATGAGCGCGATGACGCTTTGCTATCTCATCCAGCATGAGGTCGGCGTCGAGACGATCATCCACTTCACGACGCGGGACAGGTCGCTGATGGGCCTGCAGTCGGAACTCCTTGGTGCTCATGCGGCAGGGGTGAGGAACGTGCTGGCGCTGACCGGAGACCCGCCAAGCCTGGGTCATTATGCAAACTCCAGCGCGGTGTTCGACGTGGACTCGATCGGCCTGGTGCGGATCATCGATCGGATGAACAGTGGCGAGGACATCGCGGGCGAATCGATTGGCCGGCCAGCGCGATTCACGATTGCGTGCGCGGTCGATCCAACCAAACCCGACCTGGAAGACGAGGCTCGCCGGCTTCACGCCAAGCTGGAAGCCGGCGCCCACTTCGTGATGACCCAGCCGATCTTCGATGTCGAGGTGTGGACGAGATTCCTGAAGGTGTACGGCGAGACCAGCCTGCCGGTACCAGTGATGGTGGGTATCCTGCCGCTGCAGAGCTCGCGGCACGCCGAGTTCCTGCACAACGAAGTGCCGGGCATCACCTTGACTGACCGGGCGCGGGAACGCATGCGGCTGGCAGGAGCCAACGGGCGGGCCGAAGGCGTGAAGATGGGCCAGGAACTGCTGGAAGACCTGATTCCTCACTCCCAGGGTGTATACCTGATGCCGTCGTTCGGGCGCTATGAAGTGGCCGCTGAAGTGCTGGACATCCTTCCGGCGACCGTCTAGAACCTGGTTGCCAATCAGGTTGGCTCCACTCGCCCTGTTGGCCAAAACTGTAGAACGCGACCGAATCGATTGGCATCTCCCAGTGGCAAACTCTCGATGTGGACGGATGGGCCCGGAAGTTGGTACACTGGGCGATGCCCGCGCGCAGCCGGGAAGGTGGTTGTGCGCTTCGATACACATGCGCTGTGGAAATCACGAGAATCGGCTGGCACCAGGCCAGACCACAATAGCGAGAAGGATCTGGCACCATGGTTGCCCAACTGATTCGGTCCCTTGAAGAGGAACAGTTCAAGTCTGACGTTCCGGAATTTGGCCCTGGCGACACCGTTCGCGTGCACGCGAAGGTTGTTGAAGGCACCCGCGAGCGCGTTCAGGTGTTCGAAGGTGTCGTGATCCGGCGCCGGAATGGCGGCATCAACGAGAACTTCACTGTGCGCCGCATTGCCGCGCACGGCATTGGCGTGGAGCGCACCTTCCTCGTTCACTCCCCGCGCATCGACAAGATCGAAGTCACCCGGTTTGGCCGCGTTCGGCGCGCCAAGCTCTACTACCTGCGTGGCCGCACCGGCAAGGCTGCCCGCATCGTGGAGCGCCGCCGAGATCTCAGCAAGGCCACGTCGCCCCGATAGGGACGGGACCTGCCCAGATACGCCCTACTGCCATGATGGCCCGAGGTTCTCGCCTCGGGCCATTTTGCATCCGTCACATGGATCGCTCGCTATGCTCGAAACTCCACGTCCCCCCTTTGATCTGCTGACCTGGGAACGCCAGCTCTGGGAAGGCGGCTACACCACCATCGCCGGCGTGGATGAAGTCGGCCGTGGTGCGTTGGCAGGTCCGCTGATCGCGGCGGCAGTGGTGCTGCCGGAAGAAGGGCGGGAGTCCCCGGCCTGGGTCGAGGTGAAGGAACTGATCCGGGACTCGAAGACGATTTCCGCACGCCGACGCGAGCGAATTCACGATGCGATCATGGACTCGGGTGTTCACGTCGGGATCGGAATGGTGGATGCGGACGAGATCGACATGATCGGGATCAACCCTGCCAACAGGGCAGCGATGGAGCGAGCGGTCCTGGCCCTGGCGACGGAGCCGGACATGCTGCTCATCGACGCCGTGACCCTGGACATGGATACCCCGCAGATCGGTGTGATCGACGGTGATGCCCAATGCCTCTCGATTGCCGCAGCCTCGATTGTGGCGAAGGTCACGCGGGACAGGATGATGGTCGGCCTGCACGCCGACTGGCCCGTGTACGGCTTCGATCGGCACAAAGGGTATGGGGTGCGCCTTCACCTGGCGGCACTCCAGGAGTACGGACCATGCCCTCACCACCGGCGCAGCTTCGCTCCCGTCAGGCGGTGTGTCGATGGCACCTGATTCGACACGTGCGCGCGGTACACGAGGTGAAGACCTGGCACTCGCGCATCTAGAGGGCCGGGGCTATCGTTCGGTAGCCCGAAACTGGCGCTCCCCGGCAGGTGAACTCGACCTGGTGATGCTGGATGGCGACTGCCTGGTGGTGGTGGAAGTCAAAATGCGGCAAGGCGAGGCCGCAGGGCGTGCCGAACAGGCGGTATCGGCCGCCCAGGCGCGGCGGTTGCTGAATGCAGGTGAACACTTCGTGGCCGAACATCCCGAGTATGCCGACCTCTTCTGGAGATGCGACCTCGTGGCGATCACGCTTCAGCCAAACGGGGAGCACTCGATCCGACATCTGGTCAATGCGATCGTGACGGGCTGACGATGGGACCGACGCCGGCTGACCAGACTCCAACTTCACCTCCCGCGCAGGAGCCGGCGCTGGATCGCGGTGATACCTGCGCGCTGGACGCCGAGTGGCCGGGAGCGGTTTCGGCATGGGCGGAGGCGTTGGCCACGGAGGACCGTACTCGCGCGCGGGCGCGGCTGACGTGGCTGGTGCGACAGGATGCCATTGAGACGGATGCGCGCCCTAACAGATGGTGGCAGGGACCGATCGCGATCGGATTCGTCGCTGTCGTCGTGGGGACGGTGCTGGTGCTGGTGGCTGAGGAGCAATCCCAGCGCATCAGCAACGTGCTGGCGGTCGTGGCATGGCTGCTCTACGTCATCGGGGTGGGCTGCGGGCTGGTGTACGCCTACCGGTACCGACCACGGCGGCCGATGTCCGATGGGGAACTTGTCGGAGCGGCGCGAGCGGTCGCGATTGCGGTCGAGAATGGCTCTGGTACCATCGAGGCTGGGTTCGACTCGTCTTCCTGAGCCTGCATTCTTCAACGAGCCAGCGGGAGATATCCGATGCATCCCTTTGCGGAATACGAAACGACGGGGCCCGGTTCGCCATCGTCCGAGCAACATCGCCAGGAGGCACCGGATTCGGTCAATGTCGCGGTGCTGACGATCAGCGACACGCGAACCAAAGACGACGACCGGAGCGGAGAACTCGTCCGGCAGAACCTGATCTGGCGCGGCCATGAGGTGGTTGCCTACGACATCGTACCGGACGACCCGGGAACGATCAGGACGATGCTCGAAGGCTGGATTGCCGACGAGCAGGTTCACGCCATCATTACCAACGGTGGGACCGGGATCGCCGGACGAGACAACACCTACGACACGATCAATGGGCTGCTCGAAAAGCGACTCGACGGGTTCGGGGAACTGTTCCGAATGCTTTCGTACCAGGAGATCGGTGCCGCTGCGATGCTGTCGCGAGCGGTGGGAGGTGTCTGCAACGGCACCGCAATCTTCAGCACGCCGGGTTCGTCGAATGCGGTGAAGCTGGCGATGGAAAAGCTGATCGGACCGGAAATCGGCCATGTCGTTCATGAAATACGTAAATCCTGATTGAACTATTTTCCCTCTGACGGAGTCCTGAACCTGTGAGCAACCGCAAACCCCAAATCCTGAAAGGCTTTCGCGATTACACGCCTGACCTGATGCGTACGCGCCTGCAGGTCATCTCCATTTTCCGGGAGGTGTTCGCCAACCATGGCTTCGAGCCGCTCGACACGCCGGCGCTGGAATACATGGAGATCCTGACCGGGAAAGCTGGCGAAAACGAGAAGTTGATGTACCACTTCCTCGACCAGGGCGAGCGGGAGGTGGGCCTGAGGTACGACCTGACGGTGCCGTTGGCACGGTATGTGGCCATGCACCAGCAGGAATCGGTGCTGCCCTTCAAGCGGTATCACATCGCTCCGGTATGGAGGGCGGAGAAGCCCCAGCGCGGGCGGTTCCGCGAATTCTGGCAGTGTGACGCCGACATCGTCGGGTCGCCGTCGATGCTGGCCGATGCGGAAGGGATCAGCGTCCTTTCGGAGGCGTTGAACAGGGTCAACCTCTCGCAAGCCGTGATCCTGATCAACCACCGGAAACTGCTCGAGGCAATGGCGCTGCTCGCGGGCGTGCCATCCGAACTGGCACCGACCGTCTTTCGGGCAATCGACAAACTGGGCAAGATCGGCGCCAATGGCGTGACGGCCGAACTCGAACGGGCGGGAGTGACAACAGACGCTGCCGCTCGCGTCGTGAACCTGGTGACGCAGACCGGCAGTAACGCTGACCTGCTGGACGCGGCGCAGCGCGACCTGGCCGAAATTCCGGGCGGACAGGCCGCGGTGGATGAGCTCCGGCAGTTGGTAGCCGCGTTGGAAGACCTGAGCGTGCCAGCCACGTCATGGAGGATCGATCTGTCGCTGGCCCGTGGAATCGATTACTACACTGGCCCGGTCTACGAGGCGGTGGTGGAAGAGCCGAAAGTGGGATCGGTCAGTGGGGGCGGTCGCTACGACGGACTGATCGGC